>JAISAF010000088.1 GCA_031266855.1 Spirochaetales bacterium | reverse complement strand
CGGGAAAGACTTCCGGTTAGGGCGAGAGACGCCCCGACCTTTATGGTTTGCGGCGCGCCAGCGGTTGCGCTGCCAGCGCTTTCGCTGCCGCCTCCCGCGAAAACCATCGCGCCCGCGATCAGCAGAATCGCGGGAAGTAAGCACATTTTTTTCATCATGTTTATTCTCCTTATTACAAAAATTATATGGCTATCAGGTTTACTCCGTATACGGTTTTCCGGTTTCAGGCAATTCTGTATAAGAAGGTGTACAGCAGCCTTGTGTATGCTGTGCATACACAAGGCTGCGTCGCTGGGCGCGCGCCAGGGATTGCAGCGGAAAGCCCGCAGACCCGCCGCAGGCGGGCCGAGGACTTGGAGCGGAAAGCCCGGTTTTTGGCGCTTTGCGCCAAAAAGGCGCCCGAATTCTTCTGTAACGGAATAAACTTCATAGTCATAAAAAATTATATTCCCAAATACGCTTTCTGAATGTCCGGATTTTCCAGCAGGGCTTTGGAATCCCCGGATATTTCAACGTGACCGTGGACAAACACGTAACCTTTTTTCGCGATGCCAAGGGCAACCTGTACATCCTGATCCACCAGCAGAATGGAGATGCCCTTTTTCGCCTGAATATCCTTCAGGACCCCGACAAGGCTGTCAACGGCAACAGGGGCAAGGCCCAGGGAAAGTTCGTCCAGAAGGAGAACACGGGGAGAGGCCATAAGCCCGCGCCCCACCGCGCACATCTGCGCCTCGCCGCCGGAGAGAGTTCCCGCAAGCTGCTTGCGACGCTCCTTGAGCCGCGGCAGAATGGTATACACCCATTCAAGGTCTTCGCGGATGGCTTTGCGGTCATGGCGTACATAAGCGCCCATAAAAAGATTGTCTTCGACCGAAAGCCCGGAATACAACTGCCTGCCTTCGGGAACCATCATAATGCCCATTGCCGCCCGTTTCGGCTGGGAAATCCCGGTTATATCTTCGCCATCGAATATGATCCTGCCTGTATATGGCGGGAGCGCGCCCGCGAGGGTACGGATGAGGGTCGTTTTGCCCACTCCGTTTGCCCCAACCAGGGCGGTGACGCAGCCTTCCTCGATTTCGAGGTTTACATCCCATAGTATCTGGACATCGCCGTAGCCCCCATTCAGGCCCTCAATCCTGAGCATCTTTTCTCCTCATTTTCGCGTAGCGTTCCCCCAGATACGCGGAGATAACCCGTTCGTCGCTGGTAACAAGCGCGGGTTCCCCTTCGGCAATCTTTTCGCCGTGATGCAGCACCATTACCCTGTGGGACACTCCCATAATGGCTTTCATTACATGCTCAATAACAAGAATGGTACGGCCCTCCGCGTTAAGCTCAATGATAAGCCGCATGATTGATTCAACTTCGGCGGAGTTCAGGCCGGCCATAACCTCATCAAGAAGAAGAAGCTCCGGATCCATAGCCAGCGCGCGGGCGAGTTCAAGCCTTTTGCGTTCGGAAATATTGAGGTTTTCCACCGGCAGGTTTTCCTTCCCGTCCAGATTTACCCGCGTCAGAATCGAGCGCGTCTTCTCCCGCGCCAGGGCGGCGTCCTTAATATTGTCCTTCCCGAACAGGGCGCCGATGGATACATTTTCCAGTACGCTCATGCCGGGAAAGGGCTTTACAACCTGAAAAGTCCGCGAAACGCCGCGCTCGGCGATCTGATAGGGCTTGAGCCCCGAAATTTTCCTGTCCTTGAAAAATATCGTACCGCGCGTCAGGGAAAGCGTTCCATTGATAAGCGAAAGGAACGTCGTCTTTCCCGCGCCATTCGGCCCGATAATGCCCAGTATTTCGCCCCTTCGCACCTCGAAATCAATATCCGTAACAGCCCGCAAAGCGCCAAAATGTTTCGTCACCCCCGTACCGCGCAGAATAACATCACTCACCGGCGCCCTCCTTTTCCCTGGAAGCGGACTTTACGGCGCGGAGCTTTTCAGCAAGAAGACCCGCGACACCCTTCCAGCGTACCCGCAGGATGCCATTCGGGATACACAGAACAGCGAAAATGATGATTGTGCCAAGTATACCAAGATGCAGCGTCATGTACCGCGACCAGAAGTAGCGGGAAACAGTCTGCAAAAGAAACGCCCCAACAACAGGCCCCAGAACCGTTCCCATACCGCCCACGATGATCATGACAAACATGTTTGTTACCCACAGAACATCGAATACGGTTTTTGACTCAATATAGCTGAACCAGTAGGCGTACACCGCTCCGGTAAGACCCGTAAAAAAAGCCGAGAGGCTCCAGGCGATGACCTTGTACTTTGTTGTATTAATGCCCATAACATTGGCGGCTTCCTCGTTTGCGCGAATCGCCTTGAACGCGTAACCAAGACGGTTTGTATGCAGCCGCGAAACAAAAAAAACCGTTACAAGAAGAAGCGCCAGCATGAAAAAATAGAAAAAAGCATTGGCAAAATACGGAGTTCCCGGCAGACGCGGAACGCTGATGCCCTGGGTTCCCCCGGTAAGATCAGACCATATATCCACAATCTGCCGCACAGCCAGCATCGCGCCCGTGGTTCCCAAAGCAAAGTACTGCCCCTTGAGCCGCAGAAGAAATACACCCAGAATGACCGCCGTAATTACGGAAATGAAACCCGCGCAGACAAAGGCCACAGCAAAAGGAAAGTTCGCCCTCGTCATCAGTATCGCCACCGTGTACGCGCCCATACCGAAAAAAACCATATTGCCAAAGGCCGTATAGCCCGTATACCCCGCGATGATATTCAGCGCCGAAGCCAGTATCGCGTACATAAAAATTTCCGTAAACTGGCGAACCCAGAAACCCGACACCAGAAAAGGCAGGCCAAGCGCGACAGCGGCAAGCAGCGCCAGTACGCACAGGGTAAGACCGCGGCGGCTCCTCATTTTAGTAGAACCTCTTACCCAAAAGGCCCTGAGGCCGGAAAACCAGAACAACGACAAAGAAAGCAAAACCAATAAGCTCCTGCGCCGAAGAAGGCAGAAAAACCGTCCCCAGGGTTTCCGCGAGACTCAAAGCCATACCCCCCACAAGAGCGCCCACGGTACTGCCCAGACCGCCCAAAACAGAAATAACAAAAGCCTTATTGATGATATCGCCCCCGAAAAACGGATTCATGCTCGTAATAGGCAGCATCAAAGCCCCCGCCGCCCCCGCCAGAGCAGCGCTGACAGCAAAAGTAACCGCGTAAATATTCCCCACATCGACACCAACAGTACGCGCGCCCTCGTAATTCAAAGCCGTCGCGTTAATCGCAATACCCGTGCGGGTCTTCCGCATAAAAACATAAAAAAGAACCGTCAAAAGAATCGCGGCCGCGAAAATACCAAAACGGACAAGAGGCACGGTTATAACCCCGCTTTCGACAAGCTGCGCCGACGAATAAGAAAGTTTGACACTGCGGTAATCCGCCTTCCAGACAAGCAGGCAAATATTCGCAATAAGAATCTGCAAACCAAACGTAAAAGTAAGCGTAATAAAGGACGGCCCGCGGACAACCCTATTAATAAGAAACCGCTGAATAAAATACGCCAGCACAAAAAGAATAATCATAACAAACGGAATGGAAACAAACGGATCAAGATTATAGGCCGCGAACAGCGTAAAGGATATATACGCCCCAATCATAATAAACGAACCATGCGCGAGATTAACAATACCCATAACCCCCCACACAAGGGAAAACCCAATCCCCACCATCGCGTATACAGCCCCAAAAAGAATACCATTAATAAGCGCCTGAATAATCATACGCTATTCTATCAAACACCGTAAATTTATGCAACGCGTTTTTCCTGAAAATTTCAGAATTTTGAAAAATAATGACATCAAAGTATGAGAAAAAATAAAATACTACATTTTTGTATGATTATACCGCCCGCGAATACAGATATTCAGGGCACCTTTTGCCGTGCCACGGCAAAACCGGGCTTTCCGCTCCAAGTCCTCGGATTTGCCAATGCAAATCCTGTGGGCTTTCCGCGACCATCCCTGGCGCGCGCCCAGCGGCTACCGCAACAGGTTTTTTAGCTACGTAAAAAAACCTGTCGCGTATAACACCGGCTTCCCGCCGTG
>JAISAF010000488.1 GCA_031266855.1 Spirochaetales bacterium | reverse complement strand
TACTTAGGCGGGGAAAGTCTCCCACTATCAACAGTCAAGAGAATATGTGCGCATTTTTGGCGCTCCCGCGCCAAAAACCGGGCTTTCCGGGACTCCGCTATCGCTCCGGCCCCGGCGCTACGCGCCGGGGCTGCTTTCGCATCCCTCCAATCCCTTGCGCAGCGGCAGACCAGAAACAAGCCATAACCAGGCGGTCGCAATTTTGTTCTAACAAAATTGCGTGATGTGCCACCAGGCGCGCAGCGAAGTACACGCAGCTATTCCCCAACCGGCTGCCGCCCCCACCTGGCAACCCGCCGCAGGGAGGGGAAAGACATTTCTTACAGCTACGCCCCTATAAGTATATCCATTTTTTCAAAGAGGTCAACAAAAACCTCTCCCTCCCCGCCATATTTACAGAAAATTAACACGGGAAGCTCTAAAACTTTCCGGCTACTGGTATTACGCACGGAATTGCCGTGAGGCAATTCCGTGGGCCGGGTTTTGAAGCCGCAAGCGTAACGGGTGGCTAAATCGGCGGACTGGCCCGCAAAATCGCGAAGCGATTTTGCGGGCCTGCTTTTATGGCCTGTGGTAGCCGCTGGTGCGCGCGCAATGGGATTGTAGCGGAAAGCCCACAGGATTTGCATGGGCAAATCCGAGGACTTGGAGCGGAAAGCCCGGTTTTTGGGCCGGCCTCTGGGGGCGGGCCAAAAATGCGCCATTATAAGCCGGGAGGGAAATGTGAAGGTTCTGGTTTTTTCTGCTTCCCAATTATACAAAAAGCGTGTAAAATGTGCATAAATATACCGTAACCCTGCTGGGACAAATTCTTAGGGGAGGACTTTAGGATGATTATTGTTATTGTTCCTATTTTTATTTTGCTGGCGATTATTCTTATTAAAAGGATTCCGGTTATCGGGGGGAATATCCAGATCGGGCTTATTGTTACTGGTTTTGTGGCGTTGCTTTTGGGTGGGGTTTTTAGTCCTATTGAGTGGGCGCTGGCTTGGATCGATGGGTTGGACAGGCTTTCGTGGATTATCGCGCTGGCGGTTTTCGGGAGTATTTATGCGGAGACTCAGGTGCGGATGGGTACGATGACGACGGTTATTAATGTGCTGCGTTCAATTTTCGGGCATTCGCCGCGGGGTCTTATCGTATGTGTTGTTTTGGCTTTGACTATTGCGGGTTCTCTTCTGGGGGACGCTATTGCCGCGTCGACGGTTATTGGTGTGCTGGTTATCAATTCCCTGGTCGAGATGAAGATGAAGCCGGAGCAGATTGCCTGTACTATCGTGATGGGGGCGAGTATTGGTTCCATTATGCCGCCGATTACTCAGTCGATTATGCTTTCTTCAAGCCTTATGGGGCTTCCGAGCGCGGATCCGGTTATGAATATCAGTTATATCACTGTGGGTATTGGTATGATTATTTGTTCTATTTATGTCGCGTTCTCGTTTATTAAAATCAAGTCCCTGCCGGAAGATTTGATTCCGCGTGAGGGCGCGGTGAGAATTCTGGGGCGCGAATGGAAGACGCTGATTCCTCTTTTTGTGCTGCTTGTTCTTGTTGTTCTGCGTACTGGTTTGAAGATCGATGTCGCCACTATGGCTGTGGGCGGGGTTTTGCAGGCCCTGGGGTCGGTCAAAATTCTGAAGGGGGTGGCGAACCTTATTGTTGTGAATATCATTATGGCAACTGCTGTGGCGTTCTTTTTTTCCGCGGTTCACCGAAACGCTGTGGCGATTTTCAGGACGGCTGTCAAGAATGTTATTCCTGGGTGCAGTGTGCAGATTGCCGCGGCTTTGATGCTTGGCGCGTTTTACAGGGCTGGTCAGATTGATGCGGTAAAGGAATTCGCGGCTGCCTTGAACGCGGATGTTTTTAAATTCGGCGGGGCTTTTTCCATGCTGCTTATTGGCATGCTCACTGGTTCGCAGTCCACGTCGCAGAATACTATTTTTTCCTTTTTTGGTCCGGCGCTGACCGGGATAGGCGTGAGTGATGTAAATGCGGCGGTGGCTGGCGCGCATCTGGCAATGTCGGGGCAGGGGCTTCCTCCGGCGGATTTGACGACTTTTGTTGTGTGTAGTCTTGTCGGCGGGATTCTGTACAGGAAGGTCGATCCTGTAAAGTCGATGATTCTGAATCTGCCGATGTGCCTGTATTTCGCGCTTATTGGTTTCATTTTTATGTATATATAGGCGGTTCCTGCTGTGCGTGTCATTCATCATCCGATACTGCCGGACGCGCCGGTACCGGACTGTACCATTTATTATGATGGGAAACCTATTCCGGCGAAGAGCGGGGAACCTGTCGCGGCGGCGCTTTTAGCCGCGGGGGTGAGGGTTTTTCGGGAAACGGCGAAAAAGCGCCGGCCCCGTGGAATCTACTGTGGTATCGGCCGCTGTACGGACTGTGTTATGATTGTTGATGGTCAGCCGAATGTGCGGACCTGTGTTACTCCTGTTCGGGGGGGTATGAAGGTTCAAACGCAGAAGGGGCTGGGCGAATGGAAAGAGGGATGAAAAAAGCACAGGTTGTGATTGTGGGTGGCGGCCCGGCTGGCCTGTGCGCCGCTATTGAGGCTGCCGGGGCGGGAGCGCGGGTTGTCATTATTGATGAGAATAACAGTCCCGGCGGGCAGCTTTTTAAGCAGATTCATAAATTTTTTGGTTCATTTGAGCATAAGGCGGGTATGCGGGGCTGCACTATCGGCGCCAGGCTTCTTGAGGAAACGAAGAGTCTTGGTGTGGAGGTCATTTTGAATGCTCCGGTTTATGGCCTTTTTAAGCACGAGGGCGGAATGGTGGTAAGCTATGCGCAGGATGGCAGGGAGAAGGCTATCCTTGGCGAGAAGCTTATTCTGGCTACGGGGGCTGGGGAAAATGCCCTTGCTTTTCCCGGCGGGACTTTGCCGGGAGTTATGGGGGCGGGCTGCGCCCAGACAATGATTAATGTAAACCGCGTCCTGCCGGGGAAGAGAATTGTGATGGTGGGTTCGGGTAACGTGGGGCTTATTGTGGCGTATCAGCTTTTGCAGGCCGGCGCCCGGGTGCTGGCCCTTATTGAGGCGGCGCCGTATATCGGCGGTTATGGGGTACATGCGAGCAAAATCCGCAGGGCGGGTACGCCGATCCTTGTCGGCCACACGATAACGCGGGCTATCGGGAAGGCTCAGGTAGAGTCTGTTGAAATTACCGGGCTTGATGAAAATTTTCAAGCCCTGGCTGGTACGGCCCGTGTTCTTGAGGCGGATACTGTCTGCGTTGCGGTGGGGCTTTCTCCCCTGACGGAACTTGCCTGGATGGCGGGGTGCGATTTTACCTGGATACCCCAGCTTGGGGGACATATTCCCATTCACAATGAAAATATGGAAACTACTATCGCCGGGGTTTATGCTGCTGGGGATATTACTGGTTCGGAAGAAGCCTCTACCGCGATGGAGGAAGGCCGGCTGGCTGGAATTGCCGCCGCAGAGGCTCTGGGGCTGGCGGCCGGGAGAACAAAGGAAATGAAGCTGGAAATCTGGGCGCGGATGAACGCCCTGCGTACCGGCCCCTTCGGACAGAGGCGCTTTGAGGCAAAGACCCAGCTTTTGGGTTCCGCACGGAAGGCCGCGCAATGAGTGTGCCTGAAACCGCGAAAGACGGTATAAAATTTACTGGCATTGCTTCCAGGGAAGAGCTGGCGGCCTGTCCGGGTATTACTACCGGGGAGCGTTTTGAGAAAGGCCCGGTGGCGGTTATCGAATGCGTGCAGGAAATACCCTGTAATCCCTGCGAACACGCGTGTTCTTCGGGCGCCATTGTCGTGGGACAGCCTATTACCCGCCTTCCTGTTCTTGATGGGGCAAAATGTATCGGCTGCGGGGCCTGCCTGGCCTTTTGCCCCGGACTGGCGATTTTTCTTGTTCATAAAAATTATACCGATACTTCAAGCCTTGTTGAGTTTCCCTACGAATATCTTCCTTTACCGGCAGAGGGATCCCTGGTTCCCTGCGGCGGCAGGGATGGAGATTTTATCGCTGAGGGAAAAGTCGTCAAGGTGAAACAAACCCGCCAGAACGACGGGACGGCCCTGATCGTGGTGGAGATACCAAAAGAATATTTTATGGATATACGGACAATTTGCAGGAAGGAAACTTATCATGGGCAGGGCTGAAAACAATAAAAATAATATTGGAAATAATATTGAAAACGATATTATCATTTGCCGCTGCGAGGAAATAACGAAAGACGAAATTCTCGCTGCTATTGCTGACGGGGCGACAAGCGTAAAGGGCGTAAAACTCCGCACAGAGGCAGGTATGGGTCTGTGCCAGGGAAGAACCTGCCGCAGGCTTATCAGCCAGATGCTGGCGCAGACCCTGCCGCCTTCGGATATATATCCGCCTACTGTCAGGACGCCGGTACGCACCGCGAAAATCCGCGAGTTCACCAATACGGAGGATGATTCGGATTCGATGGAAGCCGGTTCGGAAGCCGGTTCGATGGAGGACGATTTGTGAGTATAAGCGCGGATGTTGCTGTCATCGGGGGCGGCGTTATTGGGGCATCTATCGCATACCGCCTCGCCAGAGCTGGAAAGAAAGTCATCCTGTGCGAACGCTATGACTTCGCCGCCGGGGCTACTGGTTCCTGTGACCAGTGCGTTTTTCTTCAATCAAAGAATCCCGGCATACATCTTAAACTGGCCCTGGACAGTTCGGAGATTTTCCAGGATCTGTCGAAAGAACTGGATTATGATATCGAATATTTCAGGCACGGCGGCATGGTAACCATTGAAAACGAAATGGAAATGGAAGTCATGACCGATTTCGTCAAAAAGCAAAGCGAAACCGGCCTGGATGTGGAAATTATAAGCCGGGATAAAGCGGCGAAACGCCAGAAAGGCCTTTCCAGGCATCTTCTGGGATGTACCTACAGCCCCATGGATGGGCATGTAAACCCTTTCCGCCTTACCATTGGTTTTATCCAGGCGGCCCGGAAGTACGGGGCGCGGACGCTTATTGACGCCGGGGTGAGCGGTTTCCTGCGGGAAGGCGGCAGAATCAAAGGCATAAAAACATCCAAAGGCGATATTGAAGCGGATATTACGGTTCTTGCCGCGGGCGCGTGGAGTCCCCTGCTTGCGGAAAAACTTGGCCTTACGATTCCCATAAAACCGAGGAGAGGGCAAATCGTCATCACCGAACCTGTGGCGCCCTATGTAACAGGGAATTTTTTATCCGGCCAGTATATTGTCGCGAAGTATCATCCTGAAATCCTCGCCGGATCGGAAAGTCTTGCCGTGCGCCTTGGCGTTGGTTTGTCCCTTACCCAAACGCGCAGAGGCGGCATCCTTATTGGCGCGACCCGCGAGTTTGCCGGTTATGATCTGCGCAATACCCGCGAAGCCATTCGCGAGATTCTAAAAAACGCGGGCCGCCTGGTTCCCGGCCTGGGCGACCTGCATGTTATCCGCGTTATGGCAGGTCTGCGGCCCTATACCCCTGACGGTCTTCCCCTTGTTGGTTTTGTCAAAGGCATGGACGGCCTTTTCCTTGCCGCCGGACACGAAGGGGACGGCATAGCACTGTCCGCCATCACAGGCATTATCGCCTGCGGCCTTATCCGCGACGGCAGGGCCTATACAGATGTCAGCGCGCTTGACCCCAACAGATTTGATTTATTCAAAAAATAGAAGACAGAGCCGCGAAAACTGTTCTCAATAACCTGATGGGCGTACCCCCGCCTTTGGCGGGGTCGGGCTCTCCGCTACAAGTCCTCGGATTTGCTTATGCAAATCCTGTGGGCTTTCCGCTTCGATCCCTTACGCGCGCACCAGCGGCCCGCGAAATTGCTAACGCAATTTCGCGGGCAGGTAATTGCCGCTGGCAATTACCTGCCCGTAACCAGTCGGTCGCAATTTTTCTGGGGAAAAATTGCGTGGTCTGCCACCAGGCACAGGGCGTTACGCGCTGTGCGCGTCTTTATCACCAACGGCTGCCGCCACCACGCTAACAATAAACTGTCACGCTTGCAGCTTTAGAATCAGGCGCAACCCGGCGGCCGCAATTTTATCGGCCCTTAACCTGATTATACAACAGGGGCTTTTTAGGGCCTCTTGCCCGGAAGCCCTGTTATCAACAACACGCTTTCGCGTGCGTTTGCCGGGGCAGGAGAAAAATTGCGTGGTTTGCCACCAGGCACAGCGCGTAACGCGCTGTGCACGTATTTATCACCAACCGGCTCACCGCCACCACGATTTCAGCCCGCGGTTACGCGTGCAGCTTTGGAACCAGGCCCGCAAAATCGCGCAGCGATTTTGCGGGCCTGTGTTTACGGCCGCGGTTAGGCGCTGGGCGGCGCAAGGGATTCCGGGGGCGCGATAGCGCCAACTACAATCCATACCTATCGGAAAGCGACCGTCTTCGGGCGCATTACAGCGGAAATCCCGCAGGAAAGCGCATCGGCGCTTTCCGAGGAATTGGAGCGGAAAGCCCGGTTTTTGGCGCTTTGCGCCAAAAATGCGCCCAAATTCTGATATTATAAAAATTTTGAACAGGCTCTTCGAGGTTCCTTACAGTTTTTTTTCGTGTGCATCCGCACGCACAGCATGGCGAAACCCGAAGACAAATCCTCATTCTGTACCGCGACAGTACCAGGAACGGCAAGTTTTTTTGTCGTAAAATTCCATATTCCTTCTATTCCCGCGTCTACCAGAATATCCGCGGTTTCCTGCGCGTGTTCGGGCGGCAGCGTCAGTATCGCGATTTTAATTCCAAAATTACGGATTTGAATATCCATGTTTGCGGCGTTCATGATTTGGATTCCGTGAATCATCGACCCTATTTTCCTGGAATTAATATCAAAAGCGGCGGCTATATTAAGACCATGCAGGTAAAACTCCCGGTGTCCCAGAAGAGCGCTGCCCAGGTTCCCCATCCCCACCAGAGCGGCATCCTGCAAGGTATCCCAATTCAGGAAGCGTTCTATCGCGTTTACCAAAGCCGCGACGGGGTATCCTTTTTTTGGCTTCCCGATTATGCCGGTGATTGCCAGGTCCTTGCGAACCTGAATGGATTCCAGGTTCAATTCCCGTGCGATGCGTGTGCCTGAAATATATTCTGTTCCCCGCTCCTCCTGATAATTGCGTATAATATCCAGGTACGAGGGCAGACGGCGTACCGAAGGGGCAGCCAGTATTTTTTCTTTTTCCATTTTTTAACGGAAAAATAAATCTTCGCGGATAAAAAGTCAAGCAAGGCTGCAATGGTTTTCAAGGTTTTCCGCATATCCTTTTTTCCAGGTTGCGGATGAGCTTTCTAACCCGCAACCACGCGGGCCTATGAGAAGCCTATCCTGTTTCCGTGGTCTTCCCCGCCCATGCGTTCATTGGCGCACAGCGAAAGAAGCGTTTTGAATGAAGGCTGCCCGCCGGAGAGAACCCCGGTCACCGTATATTTTCGCACAACGTTTTCGATCTGGCCGCCCGAAAAATCAAAACGCGCGGCAATTTCCCCGGCCTCAGCCCGCGAAATTGAAGGCAGCATAGTCTGCCAGATACGGCTGCGCACTTCACGATCCGGTCTTTTAAACTCAAGTTTGTAAAGAAAACGGCGCTCAAAGGCACTGTCCATATTCCGGCTCAGGTTGGTTGTAGCAATCAGTATTCCGTTTAAGGTTTCCAGTTCCTGAAGGATGATGTTCTGCATAGTGTTCTCCATCCTGTCAACAGCGCGGCTTGAATCTGTAAACGCTATACGTTTTCCTATAAGCGCGTCCGCTTCGTTAAAAAGAAGGATAGGCGCCGTCTCGTTTGCGCATACCGCGGCGCGGTAATTGCCAAAAACAGCCTTGATGTGTTTTTCCGTTTCTCCGACATACATCCCCTTTATAGCGGAAATGTCCACCGGCATAATGTTGCGCCGCGTTTCCTTCGCGATTTGGTAAGCGGTTTCCGTTTTGCCGGTTCCAGGGCCGCCAAAAAAAAGACAGGCAAAACCTTCCCGCATCCCGCCGCGCGTGAGCCTTTGCTGGATATTCCTGAAATTGTCTTCCCGCAGCAGGGACAAAAGTTCCTGTACGCCGTGTTCCTCCTTTTCGTTGTAAAAAAGCTTCCTGGAAGGAATGGCATCCCACAGGACAAGGCCCTTCTTGCGGTTTATTTGTAACGAGGGAATCTCCAGTTCACCCAAAAGCTCTTTTTTTGCCTTGTCCGTCAGTTTGAACGCTTCCCTGTCAGGAAATCCGTCCGCGTTGGCATTCTCAATAAGCTGCGTCTGTATCAGGATGTGATCGCCCTCCCTGAATTCACGGCATATAAGCCGGGATTTTGATCTTTGGCTGTAGAGGAACTGGAAGTCATGGAAACCGATATTGTCATCGTGATTATTGACACACAAATGGCAGAAGCACAGAAGCAGCGCGGTGTCCTCCCACTCAAAGTTGTAACTCATTAGTTTCATGGAAAAAAGGAGATGCATATTGTTCTCAAGCAGGGATTTTAATTCCACATTCAAATCTTCGCAGCACAATTCCTCGTCGCGTACCTGATCGAAGAGATCCTCCAGAACGCCGAAAAACTCTTCAATGCTGATACCGCTCTTCAATTCGGGAATAAAAACATCCTTCTTCCACAAAGCATTCACCACTTCCATAGGCACCCTGAAAAGAGGATTCTCCCTTTTGCTACAAGCCGCCAGAAGTTTTTTCTTTCGCAGTATCTCCAGGTCACTCATGTAATGCAGCAGTTTTATCGGACTGCACCTGAAAAGCTTCGATAAATCCTCATGGCTGTATGTGCTATTGTATCCACCAAAAAGCAGCGAAAACAAAACCGCCTGCAAAGGAGTAAGGCCCAGCCTTTCGGCCACAATAGCGATATGCGAACCAGCCTTTTCAAAAAGAATATCCTGTATGCCAAGCGCCCGCACATATTCCAGTATCTGTTCAATATGTTCCAGAGTCGAAAAATATCCAGGCCGCAGTTCCTCTTTCGTGTATTCAAAAAACATCTGCCCGTCTTTTAGTTCTTCCATGATTTTTCCTGTCCAATCAGTATGGACCATCTGATCTGTCATAGAGTGATAGATCACTCACCCGCCCTTTAGAAATTTCCCAGCCATTCCCCATCCGCATAAACTGCCCCTGAAGAATAAGCCCTGTACTTCCAGGTAAGAACCTTTTGAGTGATGAATAAAAACTAAAACCCGAACACGGATTCTACGGCGTTACACCCGACACGGAGGCTTTTACCATACAGCCGGTTTTTGATTTGTAAATAATCCGATACTTCATACCGCCTCCAAAAATTAAAGATACTTTCTTTATAGTAAAAACAACACACCCTGTCAAGAGGAGGACAGAAATTTTTCCCGGAACAAAAGCATTTCCTTTTCCAAATAATTATGGCGCATTTTTGGCGCTCCGCGCCAAAAACCGGGCTTTCCGGGACTCCGCTATCGCTACGGCCCCAGCGCTCCGCGCTGGGGCTGCTTCGCATCCCTCCAATCCCTTGCGCGCGCCCCGCGGCGGCACCCGCGCAATTGCCTTCGGCAATTGCGCGGCCTGGTTTTTAAGCTGCCGCCCGGCAGCCGGTTGGTGATAAAGACGTGTACAGCGCGTAGCGCGCTGTACGTGGTGACAGCCCACGCAATTTTGTCTGAACAAAATTGCGACCGCCTGGTTCTATGCACATAATTGCCAAAGGCAATTATGTGCCCG
>JAISAF010000481.1 GCA_031266855.1 Spirochaetales bacterium | reverse complement strand
GGCGCGCCTTTCAGGCGGCCTCCGCCCGGAAGGCCCTGATTTTTTGTGCGGAACTTCAGGGACACACAACACGAAACCCCCAATTGCTGTTCCAGGCGTTCTGGTGGGGACTGCTCCGGCTGGCAACCGTGCAGTTATCCGCGGCAAAGCCCCAACCGCCGCCCCGGGTCACCCGGTACGCGCCAACATACATATCCTGGCACCATTCCCATACGTTCCCGCTCATGTCATACAGCCCGCGGCTGTTGGCGGCCTTACTCTTTACCGTGGCGGTTTTACTTCCGCTGTTCTCGGTAGATACCGCCACACTGTCTGCCATATTGCTCCCCGCGTAGGTATATGTCCAGGGCGTACCTGTATCTGGATTCCCGCCTCGCGCGGCATATTCCCACTCCGCTTCCGTCGGCAGCCGGAAACCAGTGGCAACCGGATCCAGTACCGCGTTCTCCGCTTTCCCGCTTCCGGCACTGACACCAGTACCCTCGCTTTCCCGCAGAACCGCTCCGCTGTTCTTATACACCGGCGTCTTCCCCGCGGCCTCGCTGTAGGCGTTACACCACACCACCGCGTCCCGCCAGCTTAGAGACGGTACAGGTTCCTGCCTGGCTGCTGTGGGAGCAGCCCCATCCGTCCCATCATGGCCTTCTCTTCCGGGATTGGCAAAAGTGTATTGGTTCGCCCCGCGCGCGCTGTCCGTTGCCCAGTCATACACGGTTTTCCACAGCTCGTAGGTTATCTCCGTTTCGCCCATAGAAAAGGGCGAAATCGTCTGCGGTAATGAGTAATTACTGCCGCTACCCCATGTCATATCTGCCGCAATAGTTCCACCGGGAACAGCCTTCATCTCATACGCGGGAAGCACCGTAAAGCTTACCGTAAAGGTTGTAGAAATGCCGTTGCCGCCGCTCACCGTTATCACCGCCGTATACGTCCCTACAGCCAGCCCCGTGTTGGGAACTACTGTAAAACTATCGTTTCCGTTTATCGCAATACTGCTTATCGTTGGTGTACTTAAAGTGAAAGAACTGCTGCCAGCCCCCGAAAGCGCCACTGTCAATGCCCCGGTCGCCTGATTCCCTGTGTTGTTTACCGTTACGCTTTTGTCGGCCTGGGTCCCGTAACCCGCAATAGCCGATAGGAATGTGAAAGGTCCCGGCGGGTCCAAACTTATGGCGTAGTCAGTTACCATCACAGTACAGCCAGCCGTGTATCCGCCGTCTTCGGTAGTAACGGTTATGGTCGTCGTCCCCGCCGCCATGGCAGCTACCACACCATTGCTCACAGTGGCTACGCCCGTGTTGCCGCTTGTCCACGTTACATTTTTATTCGTGGCGTCGGCGGGCGTTACCGTAGCGGTCAAGGTTTCCGTGCCGTCAGCCACACCAAGGGTAAGTGTTGATTTATTCAGGCTTACCCCGCTTACCGCCACAGAGGCAGGCCCGTCATCATCATCGCCGCCTGTGCTACAGCCTGTAAAAATCATTCCCAGCGCTGCCAGCAGGCAGAGGGCCGGGAACACCGTCCTGTTCACTCTGTGTCTTATCATTTTGAGTATCTCCTTGTGAAATTATTTTGTAACATTTCATGACCACCGGATACCATGAACAGATCACGGCACTTGCCCCGGTTATGGGGAAAAAGAGGAAATTGAAAGTTTTTTCGTATTGCGAAAATTAAAAGACTATTGCGCCTAATGGGGGGGGAGGGGGTAAAATAATTCCTTACAGGATAAGGATTTACATGTGTTTTATTGCGCATAACGCGGCTTCCCTCCGGTTTTGTATTCCAAATGTTGAAGTTCCGTTCCGTTTCACAAGCGCTCCCCTCTGTATATTTGTAGCACGCTTTTCCACAAATGGTAAGCCCCCGTATGAAGAAAAAAAATCATCGCGAAGTCGAAGACGTGCAAGGTCGAAGAAGCGAAAAAGGAAGAGCTAAAAAATTTCATTTCTTATACTTATTTTACTTCTGCGACTTTGCGGTAAAAATTTTCGAACTTGTTATACGCACGGTTTGAGGCTGGTGCATGGGCGGATGGTACCGAAAAGCCCGCGGGGCGCGAGGAGGTTAGTCGCAACACCGTGAATGTTTCACATTCACGGTGTTGCGACTGCCGCTGGTGCGCGCGCAAGGGATTGTAGCGGAAAGCCCACAGGAATTGCATGGGCAATTCCGAGGACTTGGAGCGGAAAGCCCGGTTTTTTGCGGCGTTAGCCGCAAAAAATGCGCCCAAATCTTTTTCTTGAAACCGGATAGTAAATTAGCGCGTCTGTGCTGCTTCCAGGATCAGGTCTTTCGCGTTTTTTAGTTTGCGTGCGGCTTCCTGGGGGAGGACGAGGCGCAGGACGCGCAGGGGGCGGGAAAAGTTTTCTGTTGTGGGGGTGGAAAAGATTGAGCTGCCGGGGGCGTAGTCACTGTGGCTGCCGCTGGGTAGGAGTATGGGGAGTTCCACTTCAAAGTTGATTTTTTCGGGGATGTCGATGATGACTTCTTCTGGTTTCAGCGTTATGCCTGTTGTGCGGCTTATTTCGTGTGCGAGGAGGCGCTCGATGCGGGAGCGGTGGTTCAGATCGGAGAGGGGCGCGGAGAGGGAGTCGTCGCAGGGAATTTCCGCGGCGGTTTTGTAGAGTTCGCGGGCCGCGACTTTGCGTATGAGCGCGAGGGGGGGGTAGTTTTTTTCGCCGATGGTTCGGAAAAACTGCGCGTCGTCCAGGCCGTACAGGTCGTCGGGTTTGATGGCGTTTTCGGCGAGGGCCAGATAGAGGGCTTTTTTTATCATTGCTGTGGCGATGCGTACTGTTCTGTGCCAGTATACGGTGCGGTACATGAGGTATTTTGAGAAGAGGATGTTTTCGATTGCGGTAAGGCCGCCGGGGTCAAGGGCAATGCCTTTGCCTGGGTGGGGATGGATGCGGTCAATGACAAAATCCGTGTCCTGTATGCCGTAGGGGACGCCGCAGTAGTAGGCGTCCCGGTTCAGGTAATCCAGTTTGTCGGGGTCCAGTACGCCGGAGAGGATTCGCCGGAAAAAGGCGATTTCATTTCTGCCGCGGGTGTCCATGTTTTCGTCTATAATGGCGGCGCAGATCCAGGGCTGCGTTTCCACGTGTTCTGAAATGACGCGCGCGAGGGGGTTTTCGAGAATAAGCTGGGCTGTGAGGGTTTCGTGGGATTTCAGGGGCAGTTCCTTGAGCGAATGGGTAAAGGGAAAATGTCCAATGTCGTGGAGGAGGGCCGCGCAGAGGAAGGCTTTGACGCCTTCCAGAGTTAATTCCGGCGCCTGGGGCGGGCTTATGAGGCCCCGGATAATTCTTTTTGCCAGATAAAAAACTCCGAGGCTGTGGACGAGCCGGGTATGGGTGGCGCCGGGGTATACAAGATGGGCAACGCCGAGCTGCTTGATGCCTCCGAGTTTGTGGAAGGGGGGCGAGGAGGCCAGCCTCATCAGCGCGGGTGAGAGATAAATATGTTTCCACAGCGGGTCACGGATGGGCTGCGAATAATCGGTGTCCAGGTGGCGAATGATTTTTTCCCGTTCCATTACGCCCCACATAGTAGTATACTCTGTGCGTGATGTCTATGTCGCGTTTTTTCATGTCGTGTTTTTTTATTTGCGCTTTGTGCGGGATGCTTCTGGCCGCGGGCTGTTTGCGGAGAAACGATTCCGGGGGAACAGGAGAATCCGGGGAAACAGGAGAGGCCGCTACAGCGAAGCAGGATGGCGTTCTCCAGGACCAGGGCGGCCGGCAGGATTCGGGGTTGGCGGGCGGGGATGCCGCCGGGCAGGGGTCGGCCCGGCTGGATCCCGCTCCGGGGCAGGGGCAGCCTCCCCTTCCCCCGGGCCGGCGGGAAGAGCCTGCCGGCGGCGGTCAGCAGCCGCAGGGCGCGCGGGATCCCCGGGTTTATACAAACCGGGATGATCCTTTTTTCGGGCTTCCGGCGCGTCAGAGTCCGCCTTTTGATTTTACTTTAGGGCCGCTGTATCACGAGTCGCTCGCCGATGCCCGTTCCCGCGCGGTGCATACGCTGCTTTCCGGTTTTTTTCAGGCACTCAATGGGGGAAAGGATATTGGGGATTTTCTGCATCCTGATTACAGGACTTTTCTTTTGCGGAGCATACAGGCCCCGGCTGGCGGCGATGACGGGGTTTCCCCGGCAAATCCTTCAAAAAATTCTTCATCAAATTCTTCATCAGAAAACTCTTCACCGGATAATTCCTTATCAGAAAATTCTTCAAAAGAGAATTCTTCATCAGAGAATCCTTCAGAAGAGAAACCCCTCCAGTCCCTGCCGGGTTTGAAGTCCGCTATCCGCAATTTCCGTATAGGCGGGTTTCATTTTTCTGAAAGCGGGGAAATGGCCGAGGCGGGGGTTATTCTTTTCGGCAGGCGGGGCCGGGCGCGGGGAGAAGTTATTGCGGAAAAAAAAGATGAAATATGGTATATTTCTGGTCTTACTGTCAACTTTGAGGATATTTTTACCCCCGGAGAGCAGAAAGAAGAAGAGGAAGTTTTTGATCCGGGTCCAGCTTTTGATATGCCGGAAGACCTCTGGTAATTTTTCATGATTCGGTATAGTATAGAGGGTATTCATGAGCGTTCCAGTTTCGCGGATCGAAAAAGAATTTATTCTCAAAAATCTGGTGGAAAAAAAAGCCCCTGTGGAGGTGCGTTATTTTGACCAGTGGGTCGCCGGGCTTATTAACGATGTGGACGATTCGGGTGCGGTAATCTGTCTGAGCGATGGGGACGTTCCAGTTCCCGGCGGGGATACGGAAGCCCAGGTTTTCTTTAAATTCCGCGGGGCGCGGATGACTTTTCACGCGAAAGCCCTTGCCTTGAAGGGCAGTGATTTGCGTATCGCCATCCCCCAGGGTATCTACCGGGATCTTTCCCGGGGTTTTGAACGGGTCGCGCCAGGCGCGGATATGAGTCTCTCCTTTCTTGCCCAGGGCGAACGGATCGAGCTGAACTTCCCAAAATCGGAGATTTCGGACGAGACTCCTGAGGAACCCGAAACAATGCCGAACTTTGACGCGGCTAAAATGACGAATCTGCTGAAAGCGTTCCGGGAGAAAGCCCAGACTTTTTCTTCGGAAAACAAAATCGTTATGTTCCGGGAAAGGAAGCCTGAAAGTTTTGAAGAAAAACTTGTTACCGTAACAGGAAAGACGTTTCTGTATCCTCAAAGTATGGTGAAACATACGGCGGAAAAAGATCTTATTTTATCGCCGCGGCTTTTAACCCAGGAAGAAATCATCCTGGCGCAGACCAATCAGGGGCTGGAGCTTTTTCAGGTTATCAATCTTCTGAATAAAACGGAAAAAGACAAAAATACAAAAAATATTCTCCAGGAGCTGTATTCGCCCATTCTGTATCATGCCTATGTGGTGGGGTATTTGTATCTTGTCAGCTTCAAGGACGGGGGACAGAAGTTTTCTCAAAAGGTTATCGACTTTATATTCCAGTTTGGCCGGCTTCTTGTCCACAGCCTGAAAGTAAATGGATACTTCAAGGGCGAACCTGTCAAGGAACGGGTAGAGACAGCCGAGGTTATCGATGTCAGCGCGTCGGGAATTCAGTTTGCCCTTCCCCTGAACCACTTTGAAAACGTCCTGCTTCTTTACAACGATTTGAGTTTTGATTTAACCGTGGGGGAACGGGAAATGAAAGCAGGGGGGCGTATTATGCGCAAGTTCAGCGACCGCGGGCGGCTGTATATCTGCGTCATGTTTCTCGATATCAAAGACGAAGACAGGCGTTTTCTGATGGAAGCTCTGTACGGCAGCGCGCAGACCCCCGATTTTTATCCTTCCTCGGAAGACTGGACAGTCTGAAAAAGGGCGCTTTCGATGTTTTGTCTCGCGCTGGAAATAAACGGCTGTAAACAACTGGAAAAAACCGAAACCGTGTTTTTTGACAAGCTGCTGAAAGCCATTGACGCGCGGGCGCAGCCGAGCGGGGGCAGCAGGACGCGCGTGGATGACGATTATTTTGTCATTTTCTTTGAAACCCCGGACGCCGCGGACGCCCCGCTTATTATGGACGCGGCCTGCGATGTTGAGGATATTTTGGGCAAGGCCCAGGACTATATAGCGGGTTTTCTTCTGCTTATTGAGTTTTTTCCCGACGGCATCCAGAGGGACGCTGTCTGCCGCGAACTGCGCGGCCTTACCTCGGTACACGAAATTGACGACAGCCTCCTTGCCGGTCCGCGCGGCGCGGATCTTGTGCGGCCCTACTGCACAGGAGAAAACTCCGGGGCTTGCCTGCGGGTAAAAGAGCGTATCCAGGAAAGCGGCCTCAATCTGGAAACAGCGGCGGGGTTTTGCGTACGCCCGCCGGTTGCCGGGGAAATACAGGAAAAACTCGCCGCTTATATTGACTGCGAAAAAGCGCCTGGGATCTTTCTTGTTTACGGCAATATGTTTTCAGGCATACGCTATCAGCTCGACCGCGCTCTGGAAGCGCTGGGCATTCCTTTCGCGTGCAGGATTTTTCCCGCTCCCAGCCGGACGCTGCCGGTTATGGAGATTCCCGGCTTTGAGGACATTCCGCAGGTGCTACAGCTTGCGGAAAGAAAGCTATGGCAGGAAAAGAAGATGATTTTTTCCCACAGGGGAAAAATGGACTTCCCATTTGAAGAAGCTTTTTCCGCGTTTTCCCTGGCAATAACAGCCTACATACGGCTTTGCGAAAGAAAACTCATTCCCGCTGTTCTGGTATGCGAAGAATTTCAGGATATGCCGGAAGCCTCGGGGAAATTTCTATCGCCTATTCTCCGGCGGAATCTTCCCGGCTGGAAACTTCTGCCCGTGTGCCTGTCGCGGAAAGCCGGGTTGGGAGAGGCATTCAAAAAACTTCCTGTCGAAACATATCAAATTCCCGCTGTTACCACGGATGAAATACGTTCCCGTGTGCGCGCCCTTACCGGAGAAAAGGCTACCGCCGGCCTTGTAAGCAGCCGGAATGCCCAGGGAGGGATTGTATCCCTGTATTTCGGGTTTCTCGCGCGGAACGCGGATCAGCAGAAAGTAAAGGAAGGCCAGGAATCCGCGCGGGATTTTCAGCCGCTCATGCGGTTTCTGCACACACAGGAAAGGCCACTGCGGGAAATACTCTATGTCATCCAGGAAGCCTCGGGGCTTATCCCGCCCCACCGGCTGGGAGATTTTTTCTCCAAACTTGATTTTACCCCGGCGCAATGCACAGACATTATAAACAGGCTTGCGCAAAGAGGGTTTATCCGCGACACAAAAAGCCTCCTGCCCGTGTTTCCCGAACTCCGCCGTTTTCTGCGCAAGGATTCCGGCATGCGGAAAACAAAAATAAGCGGGATGCTGGCGGATTTCTTTTATGCCCTGTGGAAGGAAAAAGACTTCGAGGCGGATTATCTGCTTCTGGATTTTTTCGCGGAAAACGGCTGCGGCCCCTACCTGGTGGAAGTTTTTCACTCCTACGTGAATTTCCTTCTGGATACAGGCAATACCGCTGAAGCGCGGAAACTTCTGGAAATGAAATTTCCGGTACTCCTTTCCGCCGACATGAAACTCGTACTCTCCTGCGCCAGGCTGCGGCTGGCCCTCGCGATGGAGGACGAAAAAGCCGTCGCCGAGGCGTTCCTGCGGCTGGATTCCACTCAGGACAGCCTGTATTATGGGGCAAGCCTTATTCAAAAAACTTTCTACTGGCTCAAGCGGGGCGACCGCAAGGAAGCCCTGAACTGCGCGAAAAACGCGGTTATTCTTTTTCAAGGAAAGCCGGATTCGGACGAACTTGGGGAAGCGTATAACGCCGTTGGACTTGCCATGCTTGCCGCCGGGAATCCCGAACATGCCATAGACTATTTCCTAATGTCCAGGGAACAGCAAACATCGAACAGCCGCAGCCACTTTCTGGAAGGAATCTGCCGCTTCGTAATAGGAAATTATACCCGCGCGCAGGGAAGCTTCGCGCAGGCCGCGGCTTTTTCGGATAAAAACTACGCCCGCCGCTGGGCCATGTCCGCCCGTTTCATGGAAGGCCGGATATTGTTTGAGCTGGGAGAATACGAACAGGCCGGAACCGTATTCCAGCTTCTTTTAAGCGATATCGCGAACTTTCAGTATCATGCGCCCGTGCCCGTTGTGTATGCATGGCTGGCCCGGACTCTCGCCTATCAGGGTGACACCCGAATGGCGGCATGCATTCTCGATAAGTTCAAGGCCTGTCCCGAAGCGGTTTTTTTCCGGGCCGAAACGGATTACTTTCAACAGGAGTACCGCAAGGCGCGGGACAGGCTCCAGCCCTTTCTGGACTTCCCCTATACAGGCGATTTTTTTCCCGGTAACACGCCCGCCTGGAAAGACGGATTCTATTTTGCGGAAAATATCTGCGTCGGCAATTCAGGCGGCACCTTCCTTCTGCGGAACCTGATACGTTTTTTCCACGCCTACCTGTACGGCCTGGGTTCGGAATCCTCCCAGGGAGCGCAAATGATGTCCCACCTTATCCGGGACGAAAAACCCCTTCACAACGACCCTTTCATCGGCCTGTATTATTACTGGTATTTCAAAGTCCTGCCGGGAAAGCAGAATCCCGCCTTTGAAGACCGGCTGACTGTTCTGGGCCGCGCCACGCAGAACCTCCAGTCCCGGATGAGCAGGATGGACAGCTCCGTCCACAAACGATCGTTCACCGGAAAAAATTACTGGAACCGCCAGCTCCTCGCCGATGCCCGGCAGAATAACCTGATGTAATTTCATTCTGTAATTAATATCCAGCCAGCTAAAAAATTTCTCATGGGCGTATCCCCGCCGGCTGGCGGGGTCGGGTTCTCCGTTCCAAGTCCTCAGAAAGCGCGATGCGCTTTCCTGCGGGCTTTCCACTTCGATCCCTTACGCGCGCACCAGCG
>JAISAF010000079.1 GCA_031266855.1 Spirochaetales bacterium | reverse complement strand
CGGCAGGCCGCGCGCTTTCCTTTATCCCTTCACTCCTGACACGCTCCTGTAATTCCCCGCACCGCTGGTATGCCCCTCCTTCCATACAGTACCCTCCCTGCACAATGGTATCCTGTTTTACCCCCCTTTATCTTCCCCTTAAGTTTATGATGTTGTGCCTGGCACCTTTGGTGGGGTTCAATGCCGCCCACAGCGGTATTTATACCGCTGTGGGCGGTGGAAAGCCCGTGGGGCGCGAGGGGGCTGGTCGAAAAATTGCGTACGCAATTTTTCTGCTCGCCCATGTGTCCTGGCTGGTGGCAAAATTGCGAAGCGATTTTGCGCTGCCGCTGGGCGGCCGGAACCGTGAAAGGCCGGGCCGCGGGCGGCAGCTCAGAACCGGAATTTTTACCGCAAAGCCGAAAAAGTTAAATAAATTTTTTTGCCTCCTTTTTTGCTTCTTTGACCTTGCCAGTGCATCTTCGGCCTTGCCAGTCTTCGGCTTCGCGGGACGTATGGTACCAGGTACGGTTTTATGTTTCACGGAATAGCGTATAATTTTAGAATGTGCTATCTCAAAAGGTGCCTGGCACCTTTTGGGGTTTAATGCCGCCTACGGCGGTATTTATACCGCTGTGGGCGGTGGAAAGCCCGTGGGGCGCAAGGGATTGTAGCGGAAAGCCCACAGGATTTGCATTGGCAAATCCGAGGACTTGGAGCGGAAAGCCCGGTTTTTGGTGCGGAGCGCCAAAAATGCGCTCAAAACATGGGGAGGGGAAAAAACCTGTGTGTTTATCCTGCCGATTTTCATTGAATACTTTTCTTTTTTCCTGTAATATATGAGCATGACCGATAGTATGCAGGAGGAATGTGATTCATGAAGGATCTGGCAGCCCTTCATAAAGAAGAATACGGCGCCGCGCCACAGCTTATTGCCGTGGCTCCCGGAGTAGCTCATATTTTGGGGGAACATACCGAGCTTACGGGCGGGTATGTTATGCCTTTTGCCTTGAACCGGAGCGTGGGTTTCGCTGTGTCCCAGCGGAAAGATAATTCCCTGCGGTTCTTCGCGGCTGATTACAATGAAAGAAAGCGGACAAGTATCGCGAATATCAAATACAGGCGGGAAGACCGCTGGGCTAACTACCTTAAGGGAGTGATAAGCGGTTTTCTTGGCGCGGGTTGCGTCATAAAGGGCCTGGATATTACGTTAAGCGGGGATGTGCCCCCGGGAATCGGGCTTGGTTCGTCCGCCGCCCTGACGGCTGCTGCGGCTTTTGGTATTAAGAACCTGTTGGGCTTGTCTTTTTCGGACCGCCAGCTCATTGATTTCGCGTGGAAGGCGGAGACAGGTTTTATGGGAATCCAGACCGGGATGATTGAGAGTTTCGCTTCGTTTCTGTGCAGGAAAAAACAGGCGCTTTTCCTTGATACGCATTACCTGGAGTACCGCTATGTCCCCCTGACTATCAAGGGAGCGAAATTCCTTATTACCGACTCACAGGTTCCGCGTATGGGCGGCGCCGAGGACCTTTCCCTGCAAAAAGAGGATTACCAGAAGAGTCTTGAGCTGCTTGGCAAACGCAGGCGGGGCGCCAGCCTGAAGGATTATTCGCCGAAGGATATACGTGAAAGTATTGGAATCCTGCCGGAAAATCTGCGCCGGAGGTGTCTGCATGTTGTCGAGGAGAACGCCCGCGTGAAAGAGGCCGAGGAAATTCTGCGTTCGCATGGAAGTCCCGATACCCTGGGAAAGATTCTTACACGTTCACACGAGAGCCTGCGCGATTTGCTTGAGGTCTCCTGTCCTGAGTTCGACTGGCTGGTTAAGCGCTCCGCCGAAACAGAAGGCGTTTACGGTTCGCGGCTGACCGGGGCGGGTTACGGACGCTGTACGATTACGCTGATTAAGGAAGACTGCATTCCAGAGTACGGGAAACGGCTGGAAGAATATGAAAGAATTTTCGGGTTCAAGGCCAGTGTTTTTGTCTGCGAACCATCCGAAGGAGTGAAGCTGCTTTAGGGCAGCCGCGGTATGCGCGTTGTACTGACAAACGACGACGGGGTTGGCAGCGCCGGACTGGACGCCCTGCGGCGGGAACTGGAGGCGGAGTATGAGGTGTGGGTTTTCGCTCCCGACAGGGAACGCTCAGGAACTTCGCACCGTATTACCCTGAACTCGCCGCTTATGAAAAAAGAACTGGACGCGCGGGTGTACTCCTGTTCCGGCTCGCCGGCGGACTGCGTGCTTTTATCTGTTTTAGGCGCGCTGCCGTTCAAGCCCGATATAGTGGTCTCCGGTATCAATATAGGGCCGAACATCGGTACGGATATTGTATACTCAGGAACCGCCGCCGCGGCCAGACAGGCGGCCCTGATGGGAATCCCCTCGCTGGCTGTATCGCTGGACGCGGTGGAAGCGCCTTTTCATTTCGAGCCGCTTGCCCGCTTTGTTACCAGTAATTTGAAAGAGTTCGTTTCCCTGTGGGATGATTCGCATTTTGTAAACATTAACGCCCCGAACAGCATGGTCTACGCGGGAACCTCGATTACCCTGCCCTCGCGCCGGCGCTACCACGATAAACTTGAGGAACTGCGGCTGCCTGACGGGAATAGCTGTTACTACCTTCACGGGCCCCCGCCGGATACCGACGAGGATCCGCACAGCGACTGGGAAGCCCTGACGCGTAACAGGGTGTCAATTTCACCTGTCCTGCTACAGCCGGCCGGCCGCGGGGAGGATGAACGTTACCACAGGGCGCGCTTTACATTGTAAAAAACCGCGAAGTGGGATACATTAGTATCCTGAAAAACAGCAGTGAAACCGTGGATTTATATTTTTTTGGCGCATTTCCGGCGCGAAGCGCCGGAAACCGGGCTATCCGCTGCAATCTTTTTTACCGCGGAGCGGTAAAAAAGGATTTCCGCTTCTATCCCGTGCGCCCACGGACACAGCGCGAAATCGCGTACGCGATTTCGCGGGCGGATACTTGCGTACACAGCGCATAACGCGCTGTGTACGCTGGTAA
>JAISAF010000443.1 GCA_031266855.1 Spirochaetales bacterium | reverse complement strand
GGCAAAAAAAACCGGGCTTTCCGGGACTCCGCTATCGCTTCGGCCACGCCGCAGGCGTGGCTGCTCCGCATCCCTACAATGCGCCCGAAGACGGTCGCTTTCCGCAAAGTATGGATTGTCGTGGGCGCTATAGCGCCCCCGGAATCCCTGGCGCGCGCCCAGCGACAGCAGAGGACTTGTAAGTTATGCGCAATTTTCCTTAGCAAATTGCGTCCGCCTGGTTATGCGCCTCTGAAATTGCCCGCGGCAATTTCAGGGCTTTATTTTGAGCTGTCGCCTCTTGACAGTTTTTCCGCATTATGATAAAGTAAAATAGAATTTCAGGAGTGCATGATGTATAACGCGGAGCGGTACAAGAGAATTTTCTTTGTTATGCGCAATAAAAATGTGCGTGTAAGTCCTTATACCATAAGCATCCCCCCCCCCCATTATATACACACCGCGCATTTATAAATAAAAATCAAAAAAATACCTCGCTTCTTTTCAGGAATTCTTTTCCCGCGCGTTTATATTCTCCCCAACGTCTGCACTTTCCCCTGTACTGTACGCGCCGCTTTGTAAACGGCCCATAAAAAGTTTCTCTTTTTATTTTTTTCCCCGTAAAAAATTTACGCTTCGTCTCAATAAAAAAGGAATGCCGTTGGTATGCCGGGGCGGAGCTTTTTAAAAAGACTATGCGCGGCCCTCTGTGTTTTTTTTCAGGGCCGTGCCGCCTGATGTAAGGAGTTATGCGAAATGAAAAAGAATTATACGATAGTTTTTGCCGTTATCGCGGCAGTGATAGTGTTATGCGCTTTCTGGGGATGCAGTTCCAGCGACGATGACGACGGCCCGTCCCTGCCCCCCGCGGAGGAAGCCCCGCTGGGCAATACTATGATACCGCTGGCGGAGGGAGAGCAGGTATACGAGGCCAACGGCAGTCCCTACAACCCCGGCTCAACGAAAAATGTGAAACCCGAGACTGACACTTCTGGCAGTTCCAGCTTTCATGCCGACCTTGAGACTCTCAGTAGCATCACCGCTGATGGAAAGCTTACCCTGAAACTGCCTGTCTTTACTGATACTTATTGGAATGAGTGTAATAATGAGTACATCTACATCAAGGAAGGAGATGGACTTACGGCAAATCCTTCTGATGTACGGTATGCTCATGTGCACGATTTTAGAGTTGTCAGCGAGTCGCTTAGGTTAGTCAAAACAAAGGGAGCAAATACTGTAACCTATCTATACGTGGATAAAGACGCCCGCATATGGGGAGAAACCGAAGAAGGTGATGGCATGACTAACCATGTAAATTTGAATTTAAAACGGGGATGGAATTCGGTAATTCAGAGCGTGTCCGGCTCTAATATGACAACAGCGGGCGGCATCCCTGATGGCGATTACAAGTGGGTGGTGGAAGCCGATTAGCGGGCGGACAGCCCTTTCCGCTGTACACAGCGCTGCGCGCTGTGCACGGCTATATAACAAAAGGGACGATTTCCGTGCCCTGAAAGTTTTTAAGGCTTCGTGCGCCTTTTTCGATTTTGCGGTGATTCCTTTCTTCTTGTTTTTTCCGCCCCGCCGCGGCTATAATACAAATATGAAGAAAATAGCTGTTTTATTGGCCGAAGGTTTCGAGGAAGTGGAGGCTGTAACGCCCATAGATTTTCTGCGCCGCGCCGGTGTGGATGTTATTACGGCGGGTATCAGCGGTAAAACCGTAACAGGCGCGCACGGCGTTCCCTTTACGGCGGACGCTCTCGTACAAGACGCGCCGGCTGACCTTGACGGCGTTGTTATTCCCGGAGGAATGCCCGGCGCCGCGAACATAGCGGAATCCGCCGCGGCCCTGGAACTGGTAAAAAAACTTTCCGCCTCCGGGAAGCTGGTCGCGGCCATCTGCGCCGCGCCGGGAGTTGTTCTTGGCCCGAATGGTTTTTTGAAAGGAAAACGTTTTACCTGCTACCCCGGGTATGAAAAGGATGTGTCCGGCGCTTCTTTCAGTGAAGACCGGGTTGTTATTGACGGAAATCTGATTACCTCCCGCGGGCCTGGAACCGCCGCGGAGTTTGCCCTCGCGCTTATCAAATACCTTGCCGGGAAAGACGCGGCGGATAAGGTTCACCGGGAGACTATACAGCGGCAGTAAAGAAAATTCCGCAACAGGGACAACTCATAAATCAACGCATAAATCATGGAGAAAGATGAACCACAAAGTCGAAGACTGGCAAGGGCGAAGAAGCAAAGAAAGGGAGGTAAAAAAACTAAAGAGCAAAAATTTATTCGACTTCACGGTTACAATTTCTTTTAAAATATGGCAGTTCCCCGGAACATAAAAATCAACGCCGATGCCGTGCTCAAATCCGTCCGCAGCCCAGGGTATCGGCGTTTACCGCCATTATGAAAAACAAATTGCGCGAAGCGCAACAAGCCCGTGGGGCGCAAGGGATTGCAGCGGAAATCCTTTTTTACCGCTTCGCGGTAAAAAAGATTGAAGCGGAAAGCCCGGTTTTTTGCGGCTTTGCCGCAAAAAATGCGCTATTATACAGGGAAAAAAGTAAATGCCGATGCTCCGCCCGCGGACTTTGCTTCAAGGCGCCTGCCGTGCTATATTGTACGGTATGAAAGCCGCTTTTTTTCGTTCTCCCGGGCCGGATACCGGGAAGCAGGCGCTGGTTCTTATCGCGAAGGGTTTCTGTATGGGCTGCGCGGATATTATTCCTGGTGTTTCCGGCGGTTCCATTGCCCTTATCGCGGGGATTTACCCGCAGCTTCTTGCCGCGATTAGGTCGTTTGACCTTGAGTTTATCAGGAGAATCCTTACAGGAAAATTTTCCGCCGCGCTGGAAGGCGTACATCTGCGTTTTCTTCTTGTTCTGGTAACGGGAATCCTTTTCGCGCTTTTTGCCTTTGCGGGGTTGATGAACTATCTTTTGAATTATCGTCCTGTGGAAACGTTCAGCGCTTTTTTCGGACTTATGGCGGCTTCGCTTTACGTTGTGGGCCGTCAGGTAAAGTGGGCTGTTCCGCCGGTTTTGTTTTTTGTCGCGGGAACGGTGTGCGCGTGGTTCCTTGTGGGGCTGGTTCCTGTAACAACTCCGCATACACTGGCTTATATTTTCGGGTCAAGCGTCGTCGCGATCTGCGCAATGATTCTGCCGGGCATAAGCGGTTCCTTTATTCTGCTTATTCTGGGCAAGTACGAGTTTCTGATTAGCGTTCTGAAATCGCCGTTTGCTGTTAATGAGGTCATGGGTATGCGCAATATGGTTATTATTCTTGTGTTTGCCTGCGGCGTCGTGACGGGACTTGCGGCGTTTACCCGTTTCCTGCGCTGGATACTGGCGCGCTGGTATAACCTGACGCTTGCTTATCTTGTGGGCCTTATCGCGGGTTCGCTGCGGCGCATCTGGCCCTGGAAGGGCGAAGCCCTTACACGTGTAATTCAGGGAAAGGAGTATGTGGTTTCGCAGAAAAACGCCCTGCCGGCGGATTTTGACGGGACGTTTTTTCTTTCGCTTGGCCTTATGATTATCGCCGCTGTGGCGCTTATCCTTCTTGAACGCGCGGCGGCCGGAAAGACGGAAAAGCCGGAAGTGTGGTAATTTTGCGGATACGCTGTCCGTGATCTACATAGCCCACAGAATTTTTTAACAGCGAAGTCGAAGAAGTTTTCTGTCATTTTTATATTGAAACTGTTCCCGAAACTGTAGATTTCCGAATAGCGCTATTCTTTCCTGTTTCGGGGATACCATAATTTTTTATTCTTTACTTCTTTTACTTTTTCGACTTCGCGGTATTTTTTTGCGGTAGTCATTCCACGTGCTACGTTTTTATAGTACTTCTCCCGTATTATTTTCCAGTTCTTCAAAAAATTTGCCTGTTATTTCCTTCCCCTGTTTTTCATTAATTTGCCCCCATGAATCCCAATACATATTATATCTATATTTCCTATCCCATGTTATATTTTCCCCTTCCATGTCTATTATATCACATTTTATTCCGCCGATAAATTTTATTATTTTGTTTTCAAAATCATTTAATTTAATATTATAATCATTTTTACATCGTACATAACCGTCGAAAAACGCCCTAAAGCTTTCTAAATCATAATTATTGAAATACATTGGAAACCGTTTTTTCATTCCAGATAGCATATTTTTTAATGTATATTCCGGCTTGTCATTTATTATAAATTCAATATCCTCTTCTAAAGAATATTTTGATTCATATTCTTTAATATATTGTAAATAACTATCAAAATATTCCAATTCGTTTTCACAATTATATTTTAATATAGTTTTATAAT
>JAISAF010000284.1 GCA_031266855.1 Spirochaetales bacterium | reverse complement strand
CTGTTGTTGGCAGTGATACTGTTATTGTTCAGGTGTCGCGTTATGAGACAAAAAATTTGAGTGACGCGAAATTTGAGGCGCATAGAAAGTACATAGATATTCAGATGGTCATTGAAGGCAGGGAGGGCTGTTATTATCTTCCTTATGGCGGGCTTGCGGAAGACGGACCTTTTGCGGCTGACAGGGATGTTGGTTTTTACCGGGGTGAAGACCGGGCGTGTTTTCCTCTGGAGCCGGGGATGTTCGCGGTTTTTTTTCCTGAGGATGTACACAAGCCTTCCTGTGATTTCGGGGGGAAAAAGGCGAAAATCCATAAGGTCATTTTGAAAGTTTTGGTGTAAGGGCTGAAAAAGCATGTCCCGGTGATCCGGCGGCCTGTGTGTGGAATTGCCGTGGGCGGGGCTGCGGGGATTGGAGAGAAAAGCTTGTTGTCCGCGACCTCGTGTATGCGAAGCATACACGAGGTCGTGGGTTTGTTTGTGCGGAAGGGCTTAGCCCGTGAGGCGCCAGGGATCTGGTCGCAAAATCGCTGTGCGATTTTGCGGGTCTGCTTTTACGGTGACAGTCAGCCCGTGGGGCGCGAGGGATTGGAGGGATGCGAAGCAGCCACAGTGCGGAGCGCTGGGGCCGGAGCGATAGCGGAGTCCCGGAAAGCCCGGTTTTTGGCGCAAAGCGCCAAAAACGCGCCAAAGACATGAAGAAAAAAATTCTATGTGTTTATCCTGTGCCCGCAACGCGAATCCTTGCATACTTTTTCAAAACCCTTTAGAGTGGATATAGCAGACAAAAACCCGGAGGTGAAAAATGCGCTATGATGCATCGGCGGTCTATCATTCATCCCACGAATGGGCCCGGAAGGAGGGCGAGCTTCTTGTCATTGGTATTTCCGATTATGCCCAGGACAGTCTGGGCGACATTGTTTTTGTTGAGCTTCCCGCGCCAGGAAAATATTTGAAAAAAGACCAGCCCTTTGGGGTTGTGGAATCGGTAAAGGCCGCAAGCGATGTGTATGCGCCTGTTTCCGGCTTTGTTGAACAGGTCAACGATAGTCTTGTGGATAATCCCGGTCTTGTTAATTCCGATCCTTTTGGGGAGGGGTGGTTTATCAAAATTAAACCTGACAATACTGCCGAATATGAGGCTCTTATGACGGCCCAGGCTTACGAAGCTTTTGTAAAGGGTCTATGACGCCTTTTATCGCAAATACGGACAGCGACAGGAAACTGATGCTGGACGCTTTGGGACTGGGCAGCGTAGCGGAACTTTTTGCCGCGATTCCTGAAAAATACCGTTTTCCCGATCTTAAGCTGCCCGCGGCGCTTTCAGAGCCGGAAATTTTCCAGGAACTTTCAGCCGCCGCTTCCCGGAACGCCGATGCGGGCGGCTATGCCCTTTTTGCCGGCGCCGGTGCGTATAACCATTTTGTTCCTTCTGTTGTGGATGCTTTAAGTTCACGGGGAGAGTTTTTTACCGCGTATACGCCATATCAGCCGGAAGCAAGCCAGGGGACTCTCCAGGCTCTTTTTGAATACCAGAGTATGGCGGCTGATCTTTTTGGCATGGATATAGTAAACGCTTCGCACTATGACGGGGCAAGCGCTCTGGCGGAAGCTCTCCTCATGGCCTGGAACGCCGCTTCGCGGCAGCGAAGCAAAGTTGTACTTTCTTCGGGTCTGCATCCCGAATACCGCGCCGTTATCGAAACCTATACCCGGAACCTGGGAATAACACTGTGTACTCCCGGACCGGGAACGTCCGCGGGCGCAAAAACAGAAACAGAAACAGAAACAAAAATGGAGACGGAAACCCTGGAAAGCCTTATTGACGCGGAAACAGCCTGTGTTGCCGTACAGTTTCCCTCGTTTTTTGGCAATCTGGAAGATTATTCCCGGCTGTGCGAAACGGCGCACAGGAACGGCGCTCTTTTTATTGTATCCGCCGATCCTCTTTCCCTTGCCCTCTTTGAACCGCCGGGGAGTTACGGCGCGGATATTGTAACAGGCGAGGGACAGCCCCTGGGGAATTACCTTTCTTTCGGCGGCCCGTGTTTGGGTATGTTTGCCGCGACAAAAAGCCTTGTTCGTAAAATGCCGGGCCGCCTTGCGGGGGAGGCAATGGACGGGCAGGGCCGACGCGGGTATGTTCTTACATTAAGCACACGGGAACAGCACATCAGGCGCGAAAAAGCCGTTAGCAATATCTGTACGAATCAGGGTCTCGCGGCTCTGCGGGCCGCCATATACCTTGCTGTGATGGGAAAAAACGGCTTAAAAAAGGTCGCTGACATTACCTACAGACGCGCGCGGTACGCGGCCGGAAAACTCGGGAAGCTGCCCGGATTCTCGGTTCTGAATACAGCGCCGTTTTTCCGGGAATTTGTTCTCAGATGTCCCCTCGATACGTGGGAAATCATGAACCGCTGCGCGAAACTGAAAATTGTACCAGGCGTACCTTTGTCCCGGTGGTTCCCCGAACGAACTCAGGATATTCTTGTCTGTGTTACAGAAATGAACAGCCGCAGCCAGATCGATTCCCTTGTTTCCGTTTTCGAAACTTTTTGTGGGGAGGCCGCCAGTGAAAAATGAACCGCAAACAGGACGCGGCGCTTTTCCCGCGTTTTCAGGCAAAGAACCAGGAAAGGAACTAGGGAAGGAACTATGGCAAGAATCCCCCGAAGCCGGCGTATGGGATTACAGTGTTCCCGGCAGGGAAGGCGTTGCCCTTCCCGACGTGGACGTTCCCGGCTGTGAACTGCCTCCCGGCATCCCGCAAAGGAAGGAACTGCCTCTGCCGGAAATTTCCGAACTTGACGCCGTGCGGCATTTTACCCGGCTCTCCCGGCTGAATTACAGTATTGATACCCATTTTTATCCCCTCGGTTCCTGTACCATGAAGTATAATCCGCGAATCAGCGAAAAAATCGCGGCGCTGCCCGGATTTTCCCTTGCCCACCCGCTTTTACCGGAATTCCTGTGCCAGGGCAGCCTGGAAATTATGGAACTCCTTCAGAATTTTCTTGCGGAAATCAGCGGCTTTCAGGCAATCAGCCTTCAGCCCGCGGCGGGCGCGCACGGGGAACTGTGCGGCGTTATGATGATCCGCGCCTATCACCAGAAAAACGGCGACTCAAGGCGGCTGCGAATGCTGATCCCGGATAGCGCCCACGGCACTAATCCCGCCTCAGTCGCGATGTGCGGTTTTCAGGCCGTCCAGGTTCCTTCGGATTCACGCGGCAACATCGATATCCAGGCCCTGAAAAGCCTCTGTGATGACACACTCGCCGGACTTATGCTGACCAATCCAAATACGCTGGGACTTTTTGAAGAGCGGCTTACAGAAGCCGTTGAGGCCGTACACAACGCGGGCGGCCTTGTCTACGGAGACGGAGCAAACCTGAATGCTCTTTTAGGCGTTTTCCGGCCCGGCGACGCGGGCATCGACGTGATGCACTTTAACCTGCACAAAACCTTTGGAACGCCCCACGGCGGCGGCGGACCAGGAGCGGGCCCTGTTGGCGCGGGCAGGAAACTCGCCCCATTTCTTCCAGGCCCCCGCGTCCTGCGCGAAGGAACAGTCCTCCGCCTCGCCATGCCCGAAAATTCCATCGGCAGAGTCAAAGCCTTTTACGGAAACTTTAGCGTCCTCGTAAAAGCCTGCACCTTTATTGCCATGCTTGGAGCAAAGGGCCTGCGGGCCGTCTCGGAAAACGCGGTCCTGAATGCCAATTACCTGAAAAAACTTATTGAACGCGGCTACAGCATTCCCTACAACCGTACCTGCATGCACGAGTTTGTCGCCTCCGGGCATCTAAGCGATACTATCCACGCCCTGGATGTAGCAAAGCGCCTTATCGATTACGGCTGCCATCCCCCCACCATATATTTCCCGCTTATTGTAAAAGAAGCCCTCATGATAGAACCCACGGAAAGCGAAAGCCGTAAAACCCTCGAAGCCTTCGCGGATGCCATGCTCGCCATTGCCGAAGAAGCCCGGCATAACCCGGATATAGTAAAAACAGCCCCCCATGGAACACCAGTCGGACGTCTTGATGAAGTCAGCGCCGCACGGAATCCTGTTTTGAAACACAGTAACGAAAAAGCACCCTAAGCCGCAGTCGTACTTTGGGCGCATTTTTTGCGGCTTGCGCCGCAAAAAACCGGGCTTTCCGCTCCAAGTCCTCGGAAGCGCATAAGCGCTTCCTGTGGGCTGTCCGCTGCAAGCCCTTGCGCACGCACCAGCGGCGGCCCCGGCCCTTCCTGGCGCACTGTAAAATACAACCCTGTTACAACCAGAGCAAAAAGCGCCCGGCGCCTTTTGCCCTGAGTGGCAGCAGCCTCTGCGTTTTTTCGCTTCGCGAAAAAACGCAGAGCGGCGCCCAAAGTTGTATAAAATACCACTGTATTTTACTATGCGGCATACTATAACCGGAAGTATTGCGAGAATGTCCTCCCCCTGCGCGTTTTCTTAGAGCCTGTTCAATATCTTGAGAATCCCTAGGCGCGCAAGGGAGGCTGGTCGCGAATTTGCATTCGCAAATTCGCTGCTCGTCCATGCGTCCTGGCTGATGGCAAAATCGTGAAGCGATTTTGCGCTGCCGCTGCGCGGCGCAAGGGATTGGAGGGATGCGGAGCAGCCACGCCGCAGGCGGGGCCGGAGCGATAGCGGAGTCCCGGAAAGCCCGGTTTGCGGCGTTTTCCGCCGCAAATGCGCCTGAAGACAGTCGCTTTCCGATAGGTATTGGATTGTAGTGGGCGCTTCGCGCCCCCGGAATGCGCCCAAATTCCGAATTATAAATGAGATTTTGAACAGGTTCTTAAAACACACTGGAAAAATAATTGTATATATTACGCGTACCCCCTTGTTTTTTTTGTAGATTGTAGTATATTGTTCGATGACTGAACATTTTGTTTTTATTTTACCGGATCCTGCGGGGATAGCAAGTTTCGGCGGCATCCATCCTGGCCGGTATTTCATTTTTATTATTAAAACCGAAAAGATTTTTTCGGTAGTAGGTAGGTTTTGCCCAAAATTTACGCGGCATATTCAATGACATGAACGAGACTCTTATTACGTATCAGGGAGACAAGGAATTTCAGGTTCTCCAAAATATTTACCGGCACGAGAAAATCCGCCAAAGGGATCTTGCGGTAATTGCCGGGATGTCTTTAGGCATGACGAATGCGATTGTCAAAAGGCTTATCAAGAAAGGCCTTTTGACCGTAAGGAAGATCAATAACCGGAAGATTATGTATGCGGTGTCGCCCGCGGGAATGGAGGAAATCGCCGGGAAGAGTTACAAATATTTCAAGCGCACAGTGCGGAATATCGTATATTATAAAAACAGTATTGACGAGCTTATCCGCGGGGTAAGGGATGCTGGTTTTTCTTCCGTTTTTCTGGTGGGACAAAGCGATGTGGATTTCATTGTAGAGCATTTTTGCGGTAAGTATAATATTTTCTATGGGCGCGAATGGGATTGCGCCGCGGTTCCCACGGGGAGTTATATTTTATATAGCGAAAACGATATTTCGGACAATCCGGCGGGACAGAATGCCGGAAAACTGCGGGATATTCTTGTGCGGATATAAAAGCGGGCTGTTATGTGCGATAGCCCGTAAAAAAATATGGAAATTAAAAAATTAACGGAAAAAGAGTTTAAGGCAACATTTTCTGAAAAAATGAATGATGTAACCAATGATGCGGATGCGATAGTTGATATATGGAAATATGTAGAAGCGCTTGAAGCATCAAAATATTTTATAAATGATTACATTATTGAAAAAAGATTAGTTGAAAAAGTGTATAGAAACTCTATAAATACCTACGATCAAATACTTATCCCAACGATAAAAAAGAATGTATATTTAATAATTATAGCGGACATAAAAAAAGAAAATATATGCGGGCATTATTTATTGGATTTGAATAAAGAATACGGTATAAGTAAAAAATAGCGGAATTAGCCGCTATTTTGCGGCCAATTCCATAGACTTGTGAGAAAACCGGAAGGTTGCCGAACAAGTCTGATAAGGGGAAGTACAGATGGACTATAAAATCAAGGATATTAATCTTGGTGGCTGGGGACGCAGGGAGATGGATCTCGCGGAAAAGGAGATGCCGGGCCTTATGTCTATTCGGGCGCAGTACGCGAAAAAAAAGCCGCTGAAAGGGCTGAAAATAACCGGCAGCCTGCACATGACGATTCAGACCGCTGTCCTTATTGAAACCCTGGTGGAACTGGGGGCGGATGTGCGCTGGTGTTCCTGTAATATTTTTTCGACCCAGGATCACGCGGCGGCGGCGGTTGTTTTGGGCAGGCACGGCACGCCAAAGAATCCGCGGGGCGTTCCCGTTTTTGCGTGGAAGGGCGAGTCCCTTACGGAATACTGGTGGTGTACGGAACGGGCGCTGGATTTTGGTAATGGGGAAGGGCCGGATCAAATTGTTGATGACGGAGGCGACGCTACCCTGATGGTACATCAGGGTGTGGTATGCGAGCGGACGGGAAAAATTCCTTCTCCCAAAAAGACTGATCCCGAAGACTGGCGGGAACTTCTGCGCTGTCTTGAGAAGATATATAAAAAATACCCTTTCCGCTGGACAAATAGCGCAAAGGCTATCCGGGGAGTTACCGAGGAAACTACTACCGGGGTTCACCGGCTGTATCAAATGGCTAGGGACGGGTCTTTGCTTTTTACTGCAATCAATGTAAACGACAGTGTTACCAAATCGAAGTTCGATAATGTGTATGGCTGCCGTCATTCCCTCATTGACGGCATTAACCGCGGAACCGATGTTATGCTTGGAGGCAAGCTTGCTGTTGTCTGCGGCTATGGAGAGGTTGGCAAGGGCTGCGCCCAGAGTCTGCGTGGTCAGGGCTGCCGCGTTATTGTAACGGAAATCGATCCTATCTGCGCTCTGCAGGCCGCTATGGAAGGCTATGAAGTAAAAACCCTTGAGGATGTTGTGGGCAGCGCGGACTTTTTTATCACCGCGACGGGAAACCAGAATGTTATAACCGTAGCGCACATGAGTAAGATGAAAGATGGAGCCATTGTTGGCAATATCGGGCATTTTGACAATGAAATCGATATGATGGGCCTTGCAAAAGTAAAGGGCATCAAAAGAACGCAGATTAAACCCCAATACGATAAGTGGACATTTCCTGACAAACATAGTATACTAATTTTAGCGGAAGGGCGGCTTTTGAATCTGGGACTTGCCACAGGGCATCCTTCGTTTGTTATGTCAAACTCTTTCGCGAATCAGGTGCTGGCGCAGATTGAGCTTGCCCAAAATCTGGCGAAGTATGAAAAACAGGTGTATGTACTGCCCAAACATCTTGACGAGATGGTTGCGCGGCTTCACCTTGCCCAAATCGGCGTCAAATTGACGAAGCTTACGCCGGTACAGGCGGCATATATCGGAGTTCCGGTCGAAGGGCCGTACAAACCGGATCATTACCGGTATTAAAGTGTTCGGCCAAGTCTATAAAATAATTATTAAGTTTATTCTGTTGCGAAAGAATTTGGGCGCCTTTCCGGCGCTCCGCGCCGGAAACCGGGCTTTCCGCTCCAATTCCTCGGTCTTGCTTCGCAAGCCTTCCGGGATTTCCGCTACAATGCGCCCGAAGACGGTCGCTTTCCGATAGGTATGGATTGTAGCGGGCGCTATCGCGCCCCCGGAATCCCTGGCGCGGGCGCCAGCAGCAAAGGATTTGCTGAAACCAGAATGCCGTATACGGAGTAAACCTGATAGTCATATTAAATAAAAAATGAAGGTTGAATCGACGGTTTAACTGCCGCCTTTTTACAGCCTCAGACACACCCGGCTATCTGGCGTATGTCATGATCCGGGTGGTAAAACTATGGGGAGAAAAATCATGGAAAAAAATCGGCGCTATCTTTTCACATCCGAATCGGTTTCGGAGGGCCATCCCGACAAACTGGCGGATCAGGTAAGCGACGCTGTGCTGGACGCCTGCTTTAAGCAGGATGCTGACAGTCACGTTGCCTGTGAAACGTTCACGACTACAGGTATGGTACTTGTGGGTGGGGAGATTACCACAAAGGGTTATGTGGATGTTCAGGAAATAGCCCGCGGTGTGGCGAAAAGAATAGGTTATACCAAGCCTGAATATGGTTTGGACTATGAAAGCATGAGCGTCCTGAATGTGATTCACGCGCAGAGTCCTGATATCAATCAGGGCGTCAGTGGCCGGGGATTGAAAGAATTTGAAGGTTTGCAGGGGGCCGGAGATCAGGGTATGATGTTCGGTTTTGCCTGTTCGGAAACGCCGGAGTTTATGCCGGCGCCCATCAGTTACGCGCACAAGCTGCTACAGTATGCGGCAAAAATCAGGAAGGACGGAACCGTAACATGGCTGCGGCCCGATTCCAAAAGCCAGGTAACAATTGAGTATGAGGGGCGTATCCCGAAACATATTGATACTGTTGTGGTCAGCCACCAGCACGATGATACCATTTCCTATAGCGACTTAAAACAGGAAATTATTGATAGAATCATCAAGGTTGTTCTTGAACCGACGGGGCTTTTGGATAACCACACAAAGTATTTTGTAAATCCTACGGGCCGTTTTGTCGTCGGAGGCCCCCACGGCGATACGGGTCTGACAGGCCGGAAGATTATTGTAGATACATACGGTGGTATGGGGCGGCACGGCGGCGGCGCTTTTAGCGGAAAAGACCCGTCGAAAGTGGATCGCTCCGCGGCCTATATGGCCCGCTATGTAGCAAAAAACATCGTGGCTGCCGGTCTTGCCGAGCGCTGCGAGGTGGAACTGGCGTATGCTATTGGCGTGCCTTTTCCTGTATCTGTTATGGTTGATACCTTTGAAACAGGGGTCGTTCCTGAAAACCTTATCGCCGGAGCGGTAAGCAGGGTATTTGATCTTTCTCCATCGGGTATCATCAAAACCCTTGACCTGCGTAAACCTATCTATCAGGAAACATCCTGTTACGGTCATTTTGGCAGGGAAGGTTTTAGCTGGGAAAAAACCGATAAGGTCCCGGCTTTGAAGAAAGAGGCGGGAGGGAAACAGTAAACCGCGGAAAAATGATTGGATTTGCGGGAAACCCGGAAGGTTCGCGGGGCGTTAAATTGCCCCTGATGCTTTTAGATATTTGTAGGTTGTTTCGTCAAGGATAGTATTGATTTTCTGGTTCAATTCGCAATAATAGTCGGCGATTCGTTCATATTTGTCGTAGAGTTCCATTTGTTCCTTGTCATAAAACAGCTTATAAGGCCGTAGCCCAAGGGCTATGCCGAAACGGTCCAGATTCTCCGCTGTGGGGAATCTGGCGCCTCTTTCTATTTCCCTGATAGTGCTCAGGGAAAGACGGACAAGTTCCGCGAGATGTTTTTGGCTGAATTTCAGGCGTGTTCTGGCGAGCTTTATGTTGGCGCCGACAAGTTTTTGCAGATATGGCATAGTGATTTACAATTCAAGACGCCTGCGGACAGTTTGTTCAAGCAGGTCGTTGATTTTTTCCGTAAGTATGATATGAAGGTACGCAAGATTGTCCATGCTGTCGTGGTTTTCCTGTTCATCGCCTTCAAATAGAAATTCATAAGGTTTGCGGCCCAGCGCTTCGCTGAGGCGTTCAAAGACTTTGGCCGTTGGGAATTTTTCTCCTGCTTCAAGCTGCTTTATACAGGCAAGGGAAAGGCCGGAAAGCCGGGCTACCTGTTTTTGTGAAAAACCCAGACGCACACGGCTGGATACCAGGTTTGCAGCCAGATATTCTTTTACATTTGCCATATAAGCGTCCTACTTGCGCAGGTGTTTGGTGATGGTTTCTTCCAGGATTCTGTTTATTTCTGTTTGCAGTTCGATTTTCAGCTCCGCAATCATATCGTATTTGTCGTTGACCTCCCAGTGTTCCGGTTCATAAAAAAGCTGGTAGACTCTGACACCAAGAGCTTCGCTTAAGCGTTCAAAATTCTGGGCCGAAGGGAATTTTTTCCCAAGCTCTATTTCCCCAATATAGCTTGTGGAAAGATGGCAGATTTCGGCAAGGCGCATTTGCGAAAAGCCCAGACGCTTACGCGCGAGTTTTATATTTGCGGCCAGAAGGCTCTGAACTTTTAACATGGGCATAGTATGTGGACTATGGTTTTTCTTTGCAACAAGCATAGAGAGGTAAAAACTTCCCGCTTTAAGCGGCAAATGGATGAGGAGTTTTTACCTTTGAATATGTTTGGCGGCTTATAATTCATTGTAGTTGCTTTCGTGAATTTACTAAAAGATTCCTGGAAAGAAAAGGAAATAAAGAATCTGTCTATGAAGTTTCTTCCGCTACGGAAGAATTTGGGCGCATTTTTGGCGCTCTGCGCCAAAAACCGGGCTATCCGCTCCAATCTTTTTTACCGCTTCGCGGTAAAAAAGGATTTTCGCTTCTATCCCTTGCGCGGGTCAGAATGCATGGGCGGGCAGCGAATGTGCGTATGCGATTTTGCTGCCACCCCCCCCTGTGAGAACCGGAAGTCTGCCGAACATCTCCTTTTCTAAAAGCGGAAAATGATGAAAGAAATAGCGGTGTAAATTGTAATGACGAATTCCTTTCCGGCTGCCCAGCCGCAAAAACGGCCAGTGCGGTTTTTTAATACAACAGGCCCCTGCAACCCGGACGACCACTACATGCTTCCGCCGGAGGAACGGCTGGTAGGGGCCCAGCTTCACAGGTATATCAGGGACAAGCTATACTGGGTTTTACACGCGCCGCGGCAGACCGGCAAGACGACCTTCCTGCAAAGCTGGATGCGGCAGATTAACTCCGGCCAGTTCAGCGGCGACAATGCTCTTGCCTGTTATGTAAGCGTGGAGCGCTGTCAGCAGATCCCCGAAGCGGAAAAATGCATGCCTGATCTGTGTAAGGCCATACAGGATCATGCCATACTTGCCGGTTTATCCGTGCCTGAAATTACAACCACGGCGCCAAACAGTATGCTTAGCGGCATACTGATGAACTGGGCACGGCTGGCGGCGCCCAAACCCCTGATAGTGCTGTTCGATGAAGTGGATGTTTTGCAGGGCCAGTCGCTTATCAGCTTTCTGCGCCAGCTTCGCGGGGGATTTACCGAACGGGGAATAGGAAAATTTCCTGTATCAATCGCGCTTGTGGGTATGCGCGACCTGAAGGATTACATAAGCGTCGCGAAGGAAGGCGTTCCGGTAAATCCCGGTTCCCCGGTTAATATAAAATCCGATTCCGCTATTATCAGCAACTTTAAGGAAAATGATATTGCGAAACTTTTTGCGCAGCGCACGGAAGAGACCGGCCAGAAGATAAGCGGGGAAGCCCTCGATTATGTATATGATCAGTCGCGGGGCCAGCCCTGGCTGGTCAATTCCCTGTTTCAAAGGGCGACGATGCGCATTTTGAATGAGGACTGTTATGATATGGTTACGCTTGACCATATCAGGCAGGCGCGCGAACAGATGATACTGGCGCGGGAGACACATCTTGACTCCCTCGCCTACCGCCTTGAAGACCCCGGAATACGCAAAATTATGGAAACGCTTATTACTGGGGAGACCGATCCGGATTTTACCATAAGCGAAGCATTCAGGGTTTGTCTTGACCTGGGGCTGGTGGCGGTGGAACGGGGAACACCCTGTGTGGCGAATCCTATATACCGCGAGGTACTCGCGCGGCATATAACCTATGGGGCGCAGCTTGCCATACCCGAACCCGAATGGCAGTGGAAAAAGGCGGACGGCTCGCTTGATATGGACGCGCTGATGGGGGAGTTTCAGAAGTTCTGGCGGAAAAACTCCGAAATATGGGAACAGAAAATGAATTACCCCGAAGCCTTTCCGCATTTGCTGCTGATGGCGTTCCTGCAACGGGTACTCAACGGAGGC
>JAISAF010000268.1 GCA_031266855.1 Spirochaetales bacterium | reverse complement strand
GATGGACTTAAAGTGTTTTTCGTTATTTGTAACAAGGGTATAGCCGTGCCGGAGGCAGTACGCGCCAATAAAGAGGTCTGAATCTTCGATAAGGCGGCGGCTGTTTCATATATGTGCTTATTGATAGTTCCTACCGTATAAATGGCGCAAAAATCTTTAAAGGCGTCCATTTTAGAGAAAGCATTCGTATCCAACAGACCTCTGCGAATTTCATAATAAACGATAGGCGGAATATTTATTGTATCGCCTGCTTTTGCAATCGCGCGGACTTCATTGGTAATTTTGATGTCACCACGAAGAAAGTATGAAATAATATTTGTGTCCAAGGCGTAGGTCGTCAAAATTCAATCTCCCGGAATTTAATGCGGGGAAATTCTTCCGGGATTTCTTCATCCTTGCTTTCTTCAATAAGCTGGATCACTTTTTCCAGCGCGTCCTCCTGATTTCCTGGGGGAACATCCTCGTCCAGTATGGTTACGATGGCCCGCTTGTGTTCCGGCACGGGTTCGGAGTTTTGAGATATAAACCTGTCATCTTCAAAATATCCTTCTAAGGCTATCATGGCGGGCCTCCTGTCGGTGTGTTGGCATAAGTATACTACAGGGGCGGCGCGGGGGTCAAGAAATCATGAAAAAATGAACCGTGAAGACGGAGAAGTCAAAAAAGGGAATCTCTAAAAACTTTTTAGCGTGATAGTTTATTGTCAGCGTAGTGGCGGCAGCCGGTTGGTGATAGCTACGTGCACTACGCTTCGCTACGCGCTTGGTGGCAGACCACGCAATTTTGTCAGAATAAAATCGCGACCGACGGGTTGCGCGCAGCTAATTGCCACGGCAATTCCGCGCGTATAACCAGGGGCGCGTTTTTGCGAAGAAAAATCGCGTGGTTTACCCCCAGGATTTTTTTTGCACCGCAAAAAAACTCCCGGTCTGCCGCCGCTGGTGCGCGCGCGAGGGATTGCAGCGGAAAGCCCGCAGGATTTGCATAAGCAAATCCGAGGACTTGGAGCGGAAAGCCCGGTTTTTTTGGGCGGGCGGAGCGCGCCCAAAAAAATGCGCCTCTATGCGTTACCAGGCGGCGTGAGTTGCAAACGAAAATCACATAATAAAGTACGTGCATTTCCTGGTGGGATGTATTATAATAATATATAGTTATTAATAATTGAAATTGTAGCAATTAAGGAAAGGAGTACCTTATGAAACGTAGTATGACTGTCATTCTGGCTGTGGCGCTGATTCTGTGCGCGCCGGCGGTGTGGGCGCAGAGTGTGTCCGCGTACAGTACGCTGGAGGAACCTTTGGCGAAGGCTTTGTTTGAACAGTATAAAAACGAGACTGGTGTAACGGTCAATTTTGTCCGTCTTACTGGTGGTGAGACTATAGCCCGTATGGAGGCTGAGAAGGCTAATCCTCAGGCTTCGATTTGGGTGGGCGGGGTTGGTTTGGATCATATTACTGCGAAGACGCGGGGCCTGACGGCTCCTTACCGCTCACGGGCCGCTGGTAATACTCCCGCGCAGTTCCGCGATCCGGAGAACTTCTGGATAGGTTTGTATGTTGGCCCGCTTACGTTTGCGACTAATCTGGACAGGGCAAAGGCTTTGGGAATTACCCCGCCGAAAAGCTGGGCGGATCTTCTGAAACCTCAGTACAAGGGCCTTATCCGTATGGCAAATCCTAATTCATCGGGTACGGCTTATAGTGTTATTGCTACTATCAGAACCATCAATGGCAAGAACGAGAATAGGGCTTTCGATTATTTGAAAAAACTGGACGCGAATATCGACCAGTACACAACATCCGGCGCGGCGCCGGGTAAGAGCGTTGCTATTGGTGAAATTCCTATTGCCATTGGCTATGCTCATGATCAGGTAAAACTCAAGGCTGAAGGGGCCAATATTGAAATCAACGCGCCTTCGGAGGGTTCCGGTTACGAGCTTGCTTCTATGTCTCTTATTAAGGGTGGTAAGCAGGAGCTTGATGCCCGCAAGCTTTACGACTGGATACTTTCTTCTCCAAACGCCCAGAAGCTGTTTACGCAGTGGTATCTGGTTCTTGTTACTAAAGGCGCGCAGAAGCATCCTCTGGCTCTTTCCCTGGATCAGATAAAGACTGTTGATCAGGACATGGTGTGGGACGGGGACGCGGTAAACAAAAAACGTCTTCTGGACAGGTGGAACGCGGAAATTGGTTCAAAGCGGTAAAGGCCTGGTGAGGGAACTTTCGGGTTCCTTGCGGTTTTCTTCGGGTTTTCTCACCCGGGTCCTGTGGAATTTGCCGCGGGTGGCGGCAAATTCCGGCATTCTTATATTGCGGCTTGATTGAGGCTTGAGGCTGTAAGGGTTTGCGGATAGTTTTAATATTCTGCCCGGCAATATCGCCGGTAATATCCTGTAAACGAAAAAAATAATATCCGGGACGGGAAATAATATCCGGGATAAAATGGTAACAAAGCTATGATAAAAAAACGGAGTCTGGTAAAACTTCTGGTGGCGGCGCTGCTTTTCGCGTTGGGGGATATCTGGATTTATACAACGCTGCGGGATTCGTTCCATGCTTACTACGAAGAGAATAGTATGAAAGAGGTTTCTCTTTTTGCCCGCACAGCTCCCGACGAGAGCGAGTACTATCAGGACTGGATAGCGAGCCTTTCCAGCGAAATTGAGGGGGGCCGCGCCATGATTCTGGCGCTGGACGGGGATGCGGATTTTGTTCCCGCCGCGGGGGATTCCATCGCCGGGGCTATTTGGGACGCGTATAAAGGCACTGAGGACTTTGAAAAGGGCCTGGAAAGCGTGTACTACCTTTTGCCGTACAAGGTTTCTGCGGAAATTACGGCGGAGGATTTGATCCGCCTTGTGCCGCCAGAGCTTTCCGGTGATATTCCGCCGGAGGGGATGCAGGTCTACCTTCTGCCTATTCCCGATGAGTCGGGTTTTGATATAACGGGCGCGGTGCTTATGGCTATACCTGTGGGTTCCGCCGCCGGATTTGAAAGTCTTCTTGGCAGCCTGTGTATTCTGGCCTGGATTATCTTTGTTACCCTTTTTGCTGTGGGGTCTTTGGCGCGGGATCCCATTACCGGCTACGCTATTATTTTTCTTCTTGCTGTTTCCATCGCTTTTGTGGCGTATCCGCTTTTTGAATCCTTCCGCCTTACCTTTAGTGACGGCGGGGTTTTTTCGCTGGCTATTTGGCAGAAAACATTCTCCGCGGAATACCTGCGGCCTTTCTGGGGTTCCCTGCTTTTGGGAATTCTGACGGCTTCGGTTTCCACGCTTATCGGGTTCGCATTCGCTTTTCTGACTGAGCGTACCGGCATACGGGGGAAAAAACTGATTGGTACGCTGGGTACCATGCCGGTTATCTCGCCGCCTTTTTCCCTGACGCTGTCGCTTATCCTGCTTTTTGGCAACAACGGACTTATTACCAGCCAGCTTCTTGGTATCGAGAATTTTTCGATTTACGGCCTGGGCGGGCTTGTTCTGGCCCAGACTATAGGCATGTTCCCCATTGCCTATATGTCGCTTTCGAGCGTTCTGAAATCCATTGATTCCACGGTGGAGGACGCCGCCCTGGACTTGCAGGCTTCGCGTCTGCGTACCTTTCTTACCATTACCCTGCCGCTTTCCCTGCCGGGGCTGCTTTCTTCCTGGCTTCTGGTATTTACCAACTCCCTGGCGGACTTCGCCAACCCCCTGCTTCTTGCCGGTTCCTACCGCGTTCTTTCGGTTGAAGCCTATATCGAGGTAACGGGCAGAAACAACCTGGGCGGAGGGGCGGCGCTGTCACTGCTGCTGCTTCTGCCGACCCTGACGGCTTTCTTTGCCCAGCGGTACTGGATTAACAAAAAGAGTTTTGTTACGGTCACGGGCAAGCCCTCGACGCGCCTCGCGGAGCTGGCTACAAAGCCCGTGCGCATAGGATTGCAGACTTTTGTGTGGCTGTGCCTTGCCTTTATTCTGGCCCTGTATGGAACGATTGTGGCGGGCTGCTTTGTAAGAAACTGGGGTTTTGATTATTCATTTACCCTGGCGAACTTCGGCGAAGCCCTTTCGCGGGGCTACCAGTCCATTATCAGTACCGTTACCCTTGCGGCGGTAGCAACGCCCATCGCGGGCATTATCGCGATGGCTGCCGCGGTTATTATGGTGCGCAGAACCTTTTTCGGTAAGCGTATCCTGGAAGTGCTTCTGATGACGCCCTTCGCCATTCCAGGAACTCTTTTGGGTATTTCCTATGTTCTGGCCTTTAATAAACCGCCCCTCCTTCTTATCGGAACGGCGGCGATTATCATTATCAACTACATTATCCGCGAGCTTCCTGTTGGGCTTGAAACAGGAGCGGCAAGCCTGCGGCAGATTGATCCCGCCATCGAGGAGGCGGCCCAGGATTTGGGCGCGAATACCTCAAAGGTCTTTACCTCTGTGGTACTGCCCCTTATACGGCCCGCTTTTCTTACCAGCATGTCCTATACTTTTGTGCGCGCCATGACGGCGGTAAGCGCTATCGCCTTTTTGATTTCCGCCCGCTGGTATCACATGACCATGCAGATTTACAATTTTTCCGAGAATATCCGTTTTGGCCTGGCCAGCGTTCTGGCTACGGTTCTTATCATCATAGTTATGGGGGCTTTTGGCCTGATGCAGTTACTTGTACGGGACAAGGGGCTTACCGAAAAGAACATTGTACGATAAAGACAGTAAGATAGAGACAGTAATAAGAGGGAATATATATGAGCAAAAAAAGCAGCGTTTCCGTAACCCTGGAAGGGGTAACGAAGATTTACAAAAATACCAAAGGCCGCCCCGATGTTGTGGCGGTGCATGAATCCGATTTTGTGGTACAGCCGGGAGACCTTGTAACCCTTTTAGGCCCCTCCGGCTGCGGCAAGACAACAACCCTGCGCATGATAGCGGGTTTTGAACTTCCCTCCACGGGCAGAATCCTTATCGGCCAGCAGGACGTAACCATGCTGCCCCCCAACGCGCGGGATACGGCGACAGTGTTCCAGAGCTACGGCCTGTTTCCCCATCTGACGGTTGGCGAAAACGTGGCCTACGGCCTGAAACTGCGCAAGCTCCCCCAGGCGGATATCGAAAAAAAGGTCAAAGAATTCCTCGCGATGGTCGGCCTTACGGATATGTACGACCGGGCGCCCGGACGCCTCTCCGGCGGCCAGCAGCAGCGCGTTGCCCTGGCGCGCAGCCTTATCGTGGAGCCTTCGGTACTGCTCCTGGACGAGCCGCTTTCCAACCTGGACGCCCTGTTACGCGAACAAATGCGCGTGGAAATCCGCCGCATCCAGAAGACCTTCGGCATAACCGCCATCTATGTTACCCACGACCGTGTGGAAGCGATGAGCCTCTCCGACCAGGTTATCGTCATGAAGGACGGGGAAATCAAACAAATCGGCCCCCCCCAGGGAATATACGAAGACCCGCACTCAAAGTTCGTCGCGGGCTTTGTAGGCAAAGTCGCCTTCTTCCCGGTTGAGCTTACCGGAAAATCAGGCGACGGCTGGGCCTGCCGCCTGGGCCAAAAAACCATGACCATAAACCGCTGCGCCGCGGATGTGGAAACAGGAAAACCAGCCGTCATCATGGCGCGGCCCGAATCCCTGCGCATAGTCGAAAGCGGCAAAGGCTCCGTGGAAGGCAAAGTCAGAATGAATGTGTACCTTGGCCACAGCGTGGAAACTTTCGTGGACACCCCCTACGGCGAAGT
>JAISAF010000246.1 GCA_031266855.1 Spirochaetales bacterium | reverse complement strand
AGCGCTTGTACAATCGCCGCCAAAATGGTACACTCTTCTCCATGAACAGGAAAGCGCCGCAAGCCGCAAGCCGCAAGCCGCAAGCCGCAAGCCGCAAGCCGCAAGCCGCAAGCCGCAAGCCGCAAGCCGCAAGCCGCAAGCCGCAAGCCGCAAGCCGCAAGCCGCAAGAAATTATGGCCGCCGTTTAGTCTTTGTCAAGCTCCTCACAGGCGTAAATAATCCTTTTTATCCCAGTCTCAAAAATGCCCCGGCAGGGGGGCTATCAATAAGGGACAATTCTGTCCTTATATCCCTCAAAAAATGGAGAAAGCTATGAAAGCGACGCTTAAAATTGCCGCCGTACTTTGCGCGGCGGTCATTTCCACGCTGACCCTTATCGGGTGTCAGGAAAATTCTGACGACGGTGGCGCGGATTTAACCAGAAGGCTGACCGTCGCCGGACTTCCGGCAGGACATAAACTTTGGCTCTGTCACATCAGCTCATATACCACGGTAACATGGGGCGCTTTCTCAAGCGGTAATGTTACTGATCCGTTTTATGAAAACGCAATTGGCACCGGAGGCGCCTCCGGAATCGGAGAAATCAATAACCAGCTACTTCTTTCCCAAACACTTTTTGAATATAAAGGCTCTTCCTGGCAAAGTGTTCGCGATAACGGTCCGTTTAAGTATTCAGGCTATGCCAGTGTTTGGTTAACGGTGGAGGATAATACTAACACCACAAAATTTTTCGGTATCAACAACGTTCAGTTCGCCAACGGCAGGGCGACCATCAACTGGAATCCTTCCACCTGGGCTTCTTTTGTCTCCCCCCCTTGACGCCGAAGGCGAATTCAGGCCGACCGGAGCGGGGCTTACCACAACAAATGCGCCGGCATGTACGGCGCGCAACCCAGCACGAACCCGGAAAAAAGAAGAAGATTTAACCTCGAAAAAGTAAAAGAAGTTTTGCACGTCTGACGGCAGCGGTTCAGAAGCGGGCCATAAGGCGAATGAAGAAAAAGAATTTAAACCACGAAGCGTGAAAGACCCCGGGCCCGCGGGACCGTTTTGTATAAATGACGCTTGCAAAATTGCGAAGCAATTTTGCGCTGCCGCTGGGCGCGCGCCAGGGATTGAAGCGGAAAGCCCACAGGATTTGCATGAGCAAATCCGAGGACTTGAAGCGGAAAGCCCGGTCTGGCCGCGCGTGCGCGGCCAGAGGCGCCCAATATTTCCTTGACAGAATTTTATATGCGATGATACAATTCGCACATATATAATATATCGTATCACGTTTTCAATTTATCCAGAGGAGCAAAAAATGCGAGAAATAAAACGTTCAGTTCTGATTCTGTGCATACTTATGCTGGTATCAGTACATGCGGCTTATGCTGGCGGAACATCTGATTCATCCGCGGCGTCAACAGGCGGGTATCCGCAAAATCCCATTACCATCACATGTCCTCCGGCAGCGGGCGGCGGAACAGACCTTCTTCTCCGCGCCCTGGCCCCTGTGCTGAGAGAAAATTTGGGACAAAATGTCCTTGTCGTGAACAAGCCCGGCGGGGGCGGGGCGATAGGTTTCTCCGCTGCCGCGAAGGACAAACCCGATGGCTATAATATAGTTGCATTGGTAGCTGAAGTCCTCGGCGTTACGCATGTAGCCGAAGTCGATTTTTCCTTCAGGGATTTTGAAATTATCAACATGATAAACGCCACCTACGGAACTCTCACTGTCAACGCGAAAGCTCCCTACAATACGCTTCAGGAGTTTCTGGACTACGCGAAGAAAAATCCGGGAACAGTAAGATTCAGCAATTCCGGTGTAGGCGGCCCCTGGCATATTCTGGCCGCCGCTTTTGCCTCACAGGCAGGCATCGATATTATACATATTCCTTTTGACGGCGGCGGACCCTCCGCAATCGCCGTGGCCGGCGGCCATGTGGAAGCGACAACCGCCAGCGCGCAGGAAAATGAGGTCCATATCAAGACGGGCAACTCAAAACTCCTGGCTATCTTTTCTCCAGAGCGGGATCCCAGATTCCCCGATGTGCCCACAGGAGCCGAAGCGGGTTTTGAGGGACAGCTTATTACAGTTTTCCGCGGTTTTGGCGCGCCCAAGGGAACTCCCCCCGAAATCATCAAAATTCTGGATGAGGCTATCAAGAAGACTTTGGATGATCCCAGAATTGTTGACTTTATGGCAAAACAGGGCTTTACCAAAGATTATTTGAGCGGCCCGGATTTTTATGATCTGATGGCAAGGGAAGATGAAATTTTCAGGGTTCAGTCAAAAGCCCTTGGGTTAGGCGCAAAATAGAGAAATTGAGGCTTCTAACCGGCGGCGCGGAAGGCAATTCCGCGCCGCCATCCGCACCGCCAATGGAGAAAACAGAAAACAATGAAAAAAATCAGTTTGTTTGTAACGCTTTTTTTTATGGCATGGTCTATAGTCTTTTTTTTTATTGCCCGAAGATACCCTCCAGGAGTCGCCGGTACTACAGGCCCAGGGTTTTTCCCCATGATTCTTTCAGGAATTATATTTTTGCTGGCGGTTCTTCTGCTTCTGAATATACGCAAGGAAAGCGGTGAGACTGTTCACCTGTTTTCCAAAAAGAACACCACTGTTTTTCTGAGCCTCTTAATTACGGTTTTATATGTAGTCCTTATAAGCGTCGTGGGATTTCCCATCGCGACATTATTGTATTTGTTTGGTTTAATGATGTTTTTTCGAATAAAAAGCTGGAAAATACTTATTGGAGTTCCCGTTTTGACTACCGCCATTCTCTATGGTGTTTTTACCCGGTTTCTGTTCGTTCAGTTCCCGCGGGGTATTTTATTCTAGGTGGAGGCACGCTTTGGCACTTGAGGTTTTATCTCTTACTTTTGACCCTATTACGCTTTTGACAATTCTTGTTGGTGTAACAGCGGGTATATCCATAGGAGCTATGCCCGGCCTTACCTCAACAATGGGAATAGCTCTGCTGATGCCGCTGACTTTCGCGATGGAAGCGCATACAGGCATGATGCTGCTCATCGGTGAGTTTGTCGGCGCGATTTACGGAGGTTCCATTACCGCCATTCTTATCAATACTCCCGGAACTCCCTCCGCCGCGGCGACGGTTTTGGACGGGTATCCGTTTACCAAACGCGGTGAATCAGGAAGGGCGATAGGAATATCTACGGTCGCGTCTTTCGGAGGCGGGATTATAAGCGGTATCATCATGATACTTGTTGCTCCGGTTCTGGCAAACATCGCCCTGAAATTCAGCGCGCCAGAAACATTCGCCCTGGCTTTCTTCGGTATCAGCATTATTTCCAGTATATCAGGCAAATCCCTTTTGAAAGGTCTCTTCTCCGGCGCTATCGGCCTTACCCTGGCACTGATCGGAGTGGATAACATTACCGGATTTACCCGTTTTGCCTTTGGCTCCACTTTTTTAATGGGCGGTTTAGCGGTTATTCCCGTTATGGTGGGACTCTTTGCCATGAGCCAATGTTTCCTGTCCATTGAGGAACTGGAAGCAACAAATGTTATTACGCAGAAAATCAAGAGCGCGCTGCCGACGAAACAGGACCTGAAAACCATCTGGCCGACCATACTCCGGGGAGGCCTTACGGGTACCTTTATCGGCATCATCCCCGGCGCGGGCGGTGACATCAGCGCCTTTGTCTCCTACGATATGGAGCGGCGTGTTTCCAAACATCCTGAGCTTTTCGGCACGGGGCTTCCCGAAGCCATAGCCGCGCCCGAATCGTCCAACAACGGCACAACCGGAGGAGCCTTGATTCCCCTGCTTACCCTAGGCATTCCCGGCGACTCCAATACCGCGGTTATGCTGGGCGCTCTCATGATACACAATCTGATTCCGGGGCCTATGCTGTTTGTGCAGCAAGCCGCTGTTGTTGACACTCTGTTTATAGGATTCATGATAGCGAATGTCTTCATGCTTATCCTGGGGCTTCTGGGAATCCCGCTGTTCGTTAAAATTGTGCAAGTCCCCCGAAAAATTCTGGTTCCTGTCATTATCGTGCTGTGTCTCGTGGGTTCCTATGCTATTAACAATAACTATCTTGATGTGGTCGTTATGCTTGTGGCGGGTGTTATCGGGTATGCTCTTGTGAAAGGCGGTTTCCCGCTTTCCCCTATTGTTCTTGCTCTTATTTTAGGCCCCATGGCGGAAGGAAATCTGCGGCGAAGCCTGGTTATGTCGAAAGGAAGCGTCATGATTTTCTTTGAGCGCCCTATTTCCGCGGCTTTTATTGTTATAGCGGTAGTTTGTCTTTTTCTGCCTATCATCAAACGCTGGATTGTGATGTACCGGAATTTCAAAAAATCTTCCGCGGCGTAATATTGTAAGGGCTTGTTTAATATCATCTTATTTATAATTCGGAATTCGGGCGCATTTTTGGGCCGCCATAAGGCGGCCCAAAAACCGGGCTTTCCGCTCCAAGTCCTCGGATTTGCCAATGCAAATCCTGTGGGCTTTCCGCTACAATCCCTTGCGCGCGCACCAGCGTCACAAGGAATTTACCGCTAAGTCGAAAAAGTTAAATAAGTAAAGAATACGGGAATTAAAAGAACCCCGCTCGGCGCAGTCTCCAGACTACGCCGTGTTAAACGCAAGGCTCCTGCCTTGCAATTGTTTTCACGTCTTTTTTTTGACTTCTCCGACTTCGCGGTAAATTCCTGTATTTCATGGCTTTTCCAACAATGCCTGATTAAAACTGTATGTTAGCTGAAATGGAAATAAAATAACCGCCGCCCAGCGTCCTGGTGTTATGAAAGGAGCCGCTGTTACTCGAATCAAGTATTTCCCTGCCCTTAAAACAGTATCCGCCGCTTATTTGTACGAAAGACAAATCCAGCGTCCCGTACAGGGAATAATACTGCAATTCATAGGATTTGTTTTTTTCGCCAAAATCGAAACACAGCCCGCTGTTTTTTATTCCCACTGCGAATCCCGCGGAATCTCCTTGTTCCGAATCCGTATCAAAGAAGCGGTACCAAAGGGCGCAATCAAAGAGGA
>JAISAF010000238.1 GCA_031266855.1 Spirochaetales bacterium | reverse complement strand
CGGGTTTAATACCCAGGCTGCATGGACGAGCAGCAATTTTGCGGAAGCAAAATTGCGACCAGTCCCGCCCCTTGGGGCGGTTCTTAATTCTGCCGCATTGTTGGATGACGCTGGTAGTAAACCCGCAGGTACAATCCATACCTATCGGAAACAACCATCCCCCGCCGCTTGCGGCGGGGTGGTTGATTGGGAGATTAAAGTATGGGGCTTTTTTTAAAATTAAATTACGAGTTGCACTATGCTGGAACAAAATCAAAAAGTGAAGTAACACAAAAAGTTGTAGGGTATATCGCCGATAATTTAAGGGATATGGCTTGGCAAGAGTCAATATCCAATCAATTACGTAAAGCAGAAGGACATCACACAACATTAGGTATTATTTTGAGATTGTTTGATATAAAAGATATTGAAAAAGGTAAATTAAAATCATATACCCGGTATATGAAAAATGATGATAAACTCATAATAGACCAAATGCTTGTTTTAAATGAATACGCGGATTTGCCAGAAGATGAAATGAGAAAAAAAATCTGTGATGATGTTTTTGATTATCTAAAAATGATTTTAGAAAAACGCAAAGACCGTTTTCTGGATTTTGACGCGATTGCTTTTATTCCATTGTTAAAAGAGAGAATTAAAAAAATTAAAGAGAATAAATTTCCATTTGATTAGGTAATAGAGCTGCCCGGAAACCCCGGTTTCCGAACAGCTCTAATATACGGTCATTCAAAGACTATACACCGGATATTTTTGAATGCAAAAAACTTTTTAAAGCATGTTTCATCAAATCTTAGATACTGTTCAATAACTGGAAAAGCCTCTGGGCGCGCAAGGGGGCTGGTCGCAAAATTGCGTATGCAATTTTGCGGCTGTCGCTGCGCGGCGCAAGGGATTCCGGGGGCGCGATAGCGCCCACTACAATCCATACCTATCGGAAAGCGACCGTCTTCGGGCGCATTGAAGCGGAAATCCCGGAGGGCTTGCGAAAGCAAGACCGAGGAATTGGAGCGGAAAGCCCGGTTTTTGGCGCTTTGCGCCAAAAATGTGCTCAAATTCCGAATTATAAATAGATTATTAAACAGGCTCTTAGACTTCTCCGTCTTCGCGGTTAAAAAATTCTGCGGGCCAGGTTTAGCCCGCCTGCCCTACCAGCGGATAATATTTCCGCCGCAGGTAAGCCCCGCGCCGAAAGCGACAGTCATAATAAGCTGGCCGGCTTTGAGGATTCCTTTCTGTTTCATATCGGCAAGCGCGATGGGAATGGAAGCCGACGAAGTATTGGCGAATTCCTGAATATTGATATAGAACTTGTCCAAAGGCAGGGACAGCCTTTTAGCGCAGGCTTCGATGATACGGATATTCGCCTGGTGAGGTATAATAAAGTCTATACTGGAAATATCCAGCGCGGCCTTCGCGAGCAGTATCTCGCCTACCCTGCCCAGAGCGTCCACCGCAAAGCGATAGACTTTCCCGCCATCCATACGGAAGAACAGTGTATCCCCAGGCGCCCTGTCCGGGGCAAAGGGGTTGCGGCTGCCCCCATCAGGACGGATAAGAGCGCTGCCGCCGGAACCGTCCGCCTCCAGATGACTTACGATGATGCCCCGCCCGCTACTGTCCGCGGTTCCATCCCCGGCGGAAACTAAAGCGGCGCCCGCGCCATCGCCAAAAAGAACACAGGTATTTCTATCCTTCCAGTTAGTAATCCGGCTAAGAGTCTCCGCGCCTATGACCAGGATATTTTTATAAACCCCGCCTTCAATAAAAACGCGGGCCACTTCAAGACCATACACAAAACCGCTGCACGCCGCCGAAATATCCATAGCCGCGGCGTTTCGCGCACCCAGCCTGTCCTGCACAACACAGGCCGTGGACGGGAAACCCAGATAGTCCGGCGTCACCGTAGCAACAAGAATCATATCAACAGCGGCCGCGTTCTCCCCGCAGTCTTTCAAAGCCGCCAGCGCCGCGCCAAAAGCAAGGTCGGAAGCCGCCCCGCCTTCTTCCACGATATGCCGGTTTTTTATACCTGTATGGGAATATATCCATTCATCCGAAGTATCCACGGTTTTCGCCAAATCATCGTTCGAAACCTTTCTCGCAGGAACACAGGAACCAATCCCTTTTATGTATGCCTTCATGCCGTGATTAACTATATGGCATGGAAACGCGGAAAGTCAAGGAGTAAAGAATAAAGAATGAAAAATGAAGAGTAAAGATCTGGACGCATTTTTTTGGACGCGCTCCGCCCGTCCAAAAAAACCGGGCTTTCCGCTCCAAGTCCTCGGAAAGCGCCAATGCGCGCTTTCCTGTGGGCTTTCCGCTGCAATCCCTTGCGCCCCACGGGCTGACACAGGCGCGTAAACGCAAAACCGCAAAATTGTGAATGCTTTCGCATACACAATTTTGCGGCCAGCCCCCTTGCACGCTCAGGGGGTTTCAGAATATTGAACAGGCTTTTAGACTTGTTCGATAACCTTCCGGTTCCCTACAGGTTTTATGGAATTTGCCACGGAAATGGCGGTAAATCCGCGGATCAGCTCATCCATCCATCCTGGATAGATGCGGTAAAAAAGACTGCCGGAGGGCGGACACTATTCCCCTATTTCCTCCAGCCGCCTGTCGATTTCCTCCAGGCGCTGGCTTAAAGAGGCCAGGGTTTTTTCGATGCGCTTTTTTTCCTGGCGGAGCTGTTCCGAAGGATTTTTTTCCGCGGTCTTTTTTCCGAACTCGGCCCTGACCATATCGGGGCTTTTCCCCGCCAGAAAAGCCTCCTGCGCGCGCTGGCGGTCTTCCCCGCTGCGCAGCGAAACAACGGTCTTCATATTCTCGAAACCCAGCGCGGGATCAACGTCCAGGGCCTTCATCTTCATAAGAACCCGCGCCGCGTTGCGGTGCAGCCCCAGAACGCGGTCAACGTAATCCTCGAAACGGGTATTCGCCTTTTTGCACAGTTCCTCCGCCTGGATAAGAAGCTCCCCGAAATCCTTCATAAGCCGCCCGTTCTTCGCAAGAAACTCCTCCTTGATTTTTTTCGTCAGCGCGAGGAATTCCTTGTCCGCCTCGAAAATGCTGTGGTAGATTTCCATTTCTTCGGCTTTAATCAGCAGCCTGTGAAAAATGTTCCAGAACTCCGTCTGGTGCGCCCGGTTGGAAACAGGTACGGGCGAACGGGTAAAGTGGAGATGATGGGCAAACTCATGAATAGCCGTATACATAAGGTCATTGTCGCCCGCGAAATTTTTATTGTGCAGAAGGATTTCCCTGATGTCCGGCTTGTAAAGCCCATTCACCCTGCGGCTTTTTTTGCCGGTAAAAATGACGGAAAACTCTTCCGTGTCCGCTTCGAGTCTTAGGAGTTGTTTTTTTACCTGATCCTGGTTCATAAGCGTATTATACGGAAAAAGGACTAAGCGAGTGAAGAGGAACCAGGACAAGTCATATGAAATCAGAATTTTTACCGCAAAGTCAAATAAGTCGAATAAGTTCTGGTATAAAGCCTCGTTTTCTTTTCCTTTCTTTGCTTCTTCGCCCTTGCCAGTCTTCGACTTTGCGGTTCATTTTGATTTATGCGTTCATTCCGGGAGAGTAAAACCGGAGCGCGCTTTCAGAATAAACTCCGCGGCTTCGGTAAAGCCTTCCGCGCTTTTGTTTGCGCAGATATAGCGGGGCGGGTACTTCATGGCGCCTAACACCGGCAGGATGTTCGCGACGCCCACGCAGTGCCGGATTTCCCGGAAGGCGGGTTCGTCATTCAAGGCGTCGCCTATGTAGAGAATTTTTTCCTGCATTTCCTCCAAAGGCCGCCCGGCTTCGCGCGCGAGGAAATCCTTCATGGAAGAAATCTTGTCGTAATCGCCAAACCAGCAGTTTACGTGGATACTTGAAGTCGCACAGACAGCGCCCGACGCTCGCACAATTTTATAGATTTTTTCCACCTCCGCGGGCGGAAGCGGCGGGACATCCTGCCGTATGTCGATTGCGAGGTCGGCGATTCTGTATATCTGGTCGGAGGCCGCCGCCGCGCCGGGTACTTCCGCCAGAATCCTCCTGCGCAGGTTTTCCTTTTTTTCACTATTTTCCTGGCGAAGCTCTTCGCTTTGCGCGAAAACGCGGCGCATCTTTTTCCCCCTGCGGTCGTAGACAAAATAGAAGGCCCCGCTCTCGCCGATAACCCCCGCGACGGGCCACAGCCGCGCTATAAGGTCGCACCAGCCAGCCGGGCCGCCGGTAACAGGAACGGGTTTTATACCGGCGCGCATGAGTTTCCACAAAGAAGTATATGCGTGGTCGGGAAGAAGGCCGCCGCTTGTCAGGGTGTCGTCTATATCCGTAAAAAGATATTCAAGATTCGCGCACAGCCCGGCGGACAGATGTTCCAGGGGAAGGCTCATGTTTTTTAATTGCCCGCAATCGCGACAATGACGCCCTCAAGAAGCTCCATCATCGGATCAAAATAAGACCTGTCCAGGGAATCCGAAAGCCTTTCAATATCCTGCTCCGGGTATTCCTCGTCCCCATAGACGGCGAGAGTCCTTCTCATATCCAGCGCGAGCGCGGCAAGTTTTTCCCTGGTTTCAGAGAGCGGGATATTCTCTTTTTTTTCTATAACGCCAAGGTATCTTTCAATGTACCCGCGGATTTCTTTTTCCTCGTCTTCGGGATTTTCGGCCCGTTCCCAGACAAGGCGCTCGTAGAGGACATCAAGCAGATTCCAGGGTTCGTACATATTTTTTACGATGACGCAGTATTCCTGCCGCCCCTCGTCCCAGCCCGCGCTCAGGTTTAAGGCCGCCAGAGGTACAAGCGTATCCTCCCGGCGGGCTTTTTCAAGCCCGCCGCGTAGCAGGGCCGCCTTTTCGCGGGACACATCAAGGCCCGCGGAAGCGCAGCCCGAAAGAATATCCGCGATGTCCGCGGACTTCAAAACAAAGTCGTGTTCTGTATATACGCGGCTGAGCGCCATTTCCCCTTCCATGTTATTCCGTTATTTCCATGCTATTTCTTCAGGCGTTCAATGCGCCCGTCAGAATGCGCCGCCAGCACCTCCGAAACATTCCGCGAAAAAATGCCGTTTCCCAGCACGCCGGGAACGCGGGATAGTTCGGTTTCCATCCCGCGCGGATCGAAGGCTTTCGCGAATTTCAGATCAAGGAGAATATTTCCGTTATCGGTAATGACCGCGCCCATTTTTTTAACCGCCATGCGCACTTCGGCCCGCGCGCCCAGGGCGTCGCAAGCCCGCGCCGCCGAAACCCGCGCCTCCCGCAGAACTTCCACAGGAACGGGAAAGCCAAGTCCCAGGTTCTTGACCAGTTTTGACGAATCAACAACAACAACAAATTTCTTTGCCGAATACGCTACGATTTTTTCGATAAGAAGCGCGCCGCCGCCGCCTTTGGTCAGGTTGAGCTCCTCATCCACCTCGTCGGCGCCGTCGACAGCAAAATCCAGGCTGCCGCCGATCTCAGGATCGTTTAAGGATTTCAAGGGAATGCCCAGGTTCTGGCATTCCATTTCGGTTTGGGAACTCGTCGCCACGGCAAGCACCCCGTGCAGCTTTCCTGCCTTCAAAAGCTCGCCCAGCCTCCGTACAGCCCATACCGCGGTACTTCCGGTACCAAGGCCGATTTTCATTCCGCTTGTGATAAACTCGTCTACAGCCGCGTATCCTACCTGTTTTTTTATTTCATTCGCATCCATAAATATTCCTTAAAATAAATAAATATATATTATAAAGTCTGCTCCTTAAATACACTATCATACAGTATCCTGAGTTTCAGGCAATCCCGTATAAAGATGTGTATGTCAAAATTGCGTATAACACGGTTATAGGTGTAAAATTGCCTGGGCAATTTTACGGCTGACGCTGGGCGCGCGACAGGGATTGAAGCGGAAATCCCGCAGGGAAGCGCATCGGCGCTTCCCGAGGAATTGGAGCGGAAAGCCCGGTTTCCGGCGCGGAGCGCCGGAAAGGCGCCCAAATTCCTGTGCGGCAGAATCAACCCGATACTCATAAACACATATTACCTGCTTTTAATTTCCGTCCAGATTCTGTTATACGCAACGTTGGCGTCTCCGATGTCGGCGAAAACTTCCCAGCGGGAACTGACTTCGCCAGGCGGATACAGCGCGGGGTCTTCCCGTGTCTGCGTGTCCAGAAGATCGAAAACCGCTGTATTCAGAGTAGCGTAGCCAAGGTATTCAATATTCCTTTGGGCGATCTCCGGCTGATTCATAAAGTCAATAAAACGCAGGGCTTCTTCCTGATGTTCCGAGGACTTGGGGATAACCATGCAGTCCAGCCACAGATTGGTTCCCTCCTTTGGAATAACATATTCAAGGTCCGCGTTCTGCTCCCTGACAAATACGGCGTCGCCCGACCAGCACATCGACAGCGCGGCTTCTTCCTGAACCATCATATCCTTGTAGTTGTCCCCCACATAGGCAAGCACCAGGGGTTTCTGCTGGATAAGAAGCTCCGCCGCTTCTGTTAGCTGCGCGGTATCGGTTGTATTCAGGGAATAGCCCAGACGCAGAAACGCGACAGCCAGGCTGTCCCGTACCGAATCCATCATTAGAATTTGTTTCGCGTATTTGGGATTCCACAGGATATCCCAGCTTTCGACCGGGTCGGAAACTTTTGTCCGGTTGTAGAGGATGCCGAATGTCCCCCATATATAGGGAACCGCGTACTGGTTTGCGGGATCAAACCTCAGTCCCAAAAAACGGCTGTCAATGTATTTGTAGGTCTGAATTTTTTCCACATCGATTTTTGCCAGAAGATCTTCTTTAATAAGTTTTTCGATCATATAATCCGAGGGAACAATTACATCGTACTTTGTGCCGCCCTGTTTGACTTTGATATACATATCCTCGTTGGTGGCAAAGGTTTCGTAATTGATTTTTATGCCGCTCTGTTTTTCAAAATCGTCAAGGATACTTTCGTCGATATAATCCCCCCAGTTGTACACATTCAAAACAATCTGAGTTTCTTTCGAGCAGCCTGCCAGCGTAAGCAGGACAAGCGGAACAAACAGGATAAGGACGGCAATGCCGGTACATGGTTTTTTCAATTTAATTACACCTCCAGTTGTTTTGCCGCGGCGTCTCTCTTATTAATAATAAGCAGCAGGATAAAAACCGCTGCGAATAAAAGAGTCGATACAGCGTTGATCTTGGGATTTATGCCCCGTCGGGCCATAGAATATACCACAATGGAAAGATTGTTAACCCCGCTTCCGGTCGTAAAAAAACTTATTACAAAATCGTCGATGGAAAGCGTAAAGGCGATAAGAAGGCCAGTAAAAATACCTGGCGCGATTTCGGGAATTACCACCCGGTAGAAAGCATACAGAGGCGTCGCTCCCAAATCCATCGCCGCTTCGGTAACTTCCGCGGGAAGCTGGCGGAGCTTGGGCAGGATGCACAGTACCACATAAGGAATACTAAACGTAATATGCGACAGAAGAAGCGACCCGAAACCCAACCGCAGGTGAAGAGCGGTAAAAAGCGCCATAAGGGAAATGCCGGTAACAATGTCGGGATTCAGAACCGGCACATTGTTCAAGGCAAGAAAAATTCTGCGTATCCGCGCCTTCATCCTGTGGATGCCCACAGCGGCAGCCGTCCCCGCAACCGCCGAAATGACCGCCGAAAGCGAAGCGACAAGCACGGTATAATACAAAGCCCGCATGATCTGCCTGTCCTGAAAAAGCGCCCTGTACCATTCAAGGGAAAAACCTCCCCAGGAATACGTCGAGCGGGTCGCGTTGAAGGAAAATACAATAAGCACCGCGATAGGCGCATAGAGAAAAACAAAAATGAGGCACAGATAAATAAGAGAAACAGGACGCTTTACCACAGGTTTCCCCCTTCCAGGGAAGCGCCCTTGTCGTACAAAGACACCAGCGCCATTGTCAGCAGAATAACCACCATCATAATAATTGAAAGCGACGAACCGAAATGCCAGTCCCCCACATAGAGGAACTGCTGCTCGATAAGATTGCCAATAAGCATATACTGACCGCCCCCCAGAAGGGCGGACACAACAAAGGCGCTGACCGCGGGCATAAAAACCATCGTGATTCCCGCGATAACTCCCGGAACGCTCTGCGGCAGGACGACCCTGCGAAAAACGACAAAACGGTTTGCCCCCAGGTCTTCCGCCGCCTCAATAGTTTCCTTCCCGATACGCGACAGGGCGCTGTACAGGGGAAGCACCATAAAAGGCAGAAAGTTATACACCATGCCAATAAGAACAGCGGTTTCAGTATACAGCCATTCCTGACCGGGCAAACCAAAAAACTCCAGAATTCTATTCAGGACTCCCCTGCGCCCCAGAAGAACCATCCACGCGTAGGTACGCAGCAGGAAATTAATCCACATAGGAATAACCAGAAGAAGCAGAATGGTATTACGCCACATACGCGGCAGTCTGGTAATAATCAGCGCCGCGGGATACCCAATAAGCAGACAAATAAACGTCGATTTAACAGCAAGAACCGCCGAACGGGAAAGCACCTGCATATAAACAGGACTCAGAAACCTTTCATAATTTTCCAAAGAAAAAACCGCGTCCCCGTCCGCCCCGGCGACAGTAAAACTGTACCACAGAACAATAACAAGGGGGATAAAAATAAAAAGGCCCGCCCACAGGATATACGGGTATTGAAGAAAATTCACGTCGGCCCTTTTCATTCCCCCTCCCCCCGCTTCATGATATGTATATCTTCCGGGCCGAAATATATACCGACCTCTGTCCCAACCGGATGATTTTTCGTGTTATGTATCATCCAGACGCGATCCCCTTCCTTCAGCATCATCTCGTAATGCACACCCTTGAAAACAGAGGAAAGCACTTCCCCGCGCAAAGTTCCCCGCCCCGGTTCGCAAACCCTTACATCTTCGGGCCGGATTACAACATGGACCTCCTGCATAGGGGAAAAACCCCTGTCCACACACACATGCTCCCTCCCGCCAAAGGAAACAAGCAAGTCCCGCGGCATCACGCCATCGAAAATATTACTCTCGCCAATAAAACGGCTGGTAAAAACATTCGTCGGCTCGTTGTAAATATCCTCCGGCGTACCCATCTGCTGAATACGCCCTGAGTTCATCACAACAACCTTATCCGACATAGTAAGAGCTTCCTCCTGGTCGTGGGTAACATAAATAAAAGTAATACCCAGGGAAGTCTGCATATTCTTCAATTCTATTTGCATTTCCTTGCGCAAATACAAATCCAGCGCGCCCAAAGGCTCATCCAGAAGCAGAACACGCGGCTCGCAAACAAGAGCGCGGGCTATGGCAATACGCTGCTGCTGCCCGCCGCTTAAGGAATTGACAAGACGGTTCTCATAGCCCCTCAAATTGACAAGCTCCAGCATACGGCCCACCTTCCGCAGAATCTCCTCCCGCGGCAGCTTTTTTATCCGCAAACCAAAAGCGATATTTTCAAACACATTCAAATGAGAAAAAAGAGAATACTTCTGAAACACCGTATTGATTGGACGCCTGTACGCGGGAACCCCCGACAAAGGCCGGGAATCAAGAAAAATCTCCCCCGAAGAAGGAGTCTCAAAACCACCAAGAAGACGCAGGATAGTTGTCTTGCCGCAACCACTCGGTCCAAGAATTGTCAGGAATTCCCGCTCGCCCACATCCATGCTGATATCAAAAAGAATCCGATGATCCCCATAGGCTTTACAAACCCGGTCCATCCTGATAAGCGAGTCCCTTATGTGTCCGGCCATCCCCGCATGAGTCCTCCCTTCCTCTCCAGAAAATAACGAAAACTCTTTTACCTTCTTAATATATATAAAGGAAATGCCCCAAGGTCAAGCCCACGATAAACGCACAGGAATTTCTTTGGCGCATTTTTGGCGCTTCGCGCCAAAAACCAGGCTTTCCGCTCCAAGTCCTCGGATTTGCCCATGCAAATCCTGTGGGCTTTCCGCTGCAATCCTTTGCGCAGCGGCAGTCCCCGCCTGTGTATGCGAAGCATACACAGGCGAACTGGTTCCAAAGCCGCAAGCGTGGACGCTTGCGGCTAACCCGGCGCAGGCAGAGCCTGCGCCGGGCGGAGTCCTGTTATGCGGCAGGTGGCTGGCTTTTTATTTCTTCAGCCTTTCTCTAATCCAATTTATTTTTACATGTTCTGATTCTTCTATTCGTTCAAGATCTGTGTGATCCGATGTTACTAATATCCATTTCCCGATAAGACATTCCGCTACTAAGATTGTATCGCCTAACGGTATCTTATACTTCGATTTTATCCGTCCGGCCTCTCGAAACACTTCTTCCTGTAATCCAATAATTAGACTTGTTCAATAACCTTCGGTTCTTTCACAAGTCTATTCAATTTTCCAGTTCCTTTTCAACGGTCTTTTGTTTTATAAAATCCTCAGATGATAATTTTCCGTCATTAAACATCCCAAACAGATCATTTACATCAGGTTTTTTTTCAACAGGAGCCAAAATTATATTACCGTTTTCCTCAAAAATTTTTATTTTTTCAGAATGAATGCAAGAAAATATAGGTTCCGGCAATATCGTCCTGTCAATTATCATGCTTTTCATAAATTCCCCCATAGTTTTACTATAAAGCCATGAATTATTTTTTTTCAAGTACTTTTTACGTATCATTTTTATACATTTTAATAGAATTTGCCAAGTGATTGCATATACCGTTTTTTATACGAAAGTGCCCCTTTCCCAACCCGGCTCACCGTCCTTTTCAGGGTTGTCTAAGCTGCCCCGCGTATGCGAAGCATACGCGGGGCAGCTGTTAGCCGCTGGGCGCGCAAGG
>JAISAF010000193.1 GCA_031266855.1 Spirochaetales bacterium | reverse complement strand
TTTTTCGTCTATAAATTGCCCCAAAAGGCCCTTAATATCCTCTAAAGCCGCTTTCCGGTATTTTTTTAAAGTCTCCGGCAGCTTAGCGTTCCCGGAAAACAGTTCGATTGTATCAATTCTTTGGGCGGCGGCTATGCGTTCAAGCATTTCTGGTGATGGAAACTTGTTTTAAGTCTCGATCATATCTATAATAGTGGGTACTGGTACTCACTCTTTCCGCTAATTTCACCTGTGACAGCCCAAGGGAACAGCGATACACCTTCATATTTTGTGCCAATAAATCCCGAAGATTTGTCATATCCTGCTTTATGCCTTGTCTCAAATATAATGACCGGACAGGTATTGATAACCTTCCTGTTTGTATATCATTATACTTCCTAATAGGAATTTTTTCTATCCATAAGGAAGCCTGTTCCAAAATCCATCCGGTTTTAATGCCGCCCTGGTTTTCCGCGATTAGACTTATCCGGGAATCTTCCGGTTTTTTCACAAGTCCCACGGAACTATAGCGTTCTCCATAATTGAACGGTGGCTCCAGTCAGGCCTCGAGGAATTATGCGCCCAGGAAATTGCCACGGGTAATTTCCTGGACTGATTTTGAGCTGCCGCCGTGCGGGGCATTCCGCTACAATTATCCCCCTATCCCCCTTTCGGGGGTGTTTCCAATAGGAAACTTATTATCGTGTCGTGGGCGCTCATCGCGCCCTGTGGAATGCGTCCGAAGACGGTCGCTTATCGGCTCTTTGACCTTTGTACACGGCGTAAACTTTTTTGAGCCTCTCGCCCGTGGTGCTGGTAAAATCACACGCTGTCCATGTGCATGTGTTTGGGCGCTATAGGTATGGATTGTAGTGGGCACTATCGCGCGCCCGGAATCCCTGGCGCGCGCACCAGCGCCTGGCAGCAAAATTGCGTACGCAATTTTGCTGCCAGCTTCCGGATCCCCCGCGAACCGGAGCTTTGCAGGCAAACACCCGCTAGCGTCTAAATACGGAAACAATCCGGCTATCTGCGAGTGGGTAATGGCATCAGTAATTTAACATTAGACTCGTTCGATAACTTTCCGGTTCTCTCACAAGTCTGACGAATTTGCCGCAAAATGGCGGCAAATTCCGCTAATTTTATATTGAAACTATTCCCGAAACTATGAGGTTTCTGACCAGCTCTATTTAACCCGAGAAGTAAAGCCTGATAATTCTGACATTCTCCTCATTGTAAATATATAATGCGGATAATTGCCGATTGCCGAAAACATCCCAATCGGAATAGAGGTTTGTGTAGGTAGAGAGTCTTCTGCATGAAACACTCCTGAGCGCATCAATTTTAATCTTTTCCAGGACGCCCCGCTCAGGATATTTTTCCATCTGATATTCAAGGCGTTCAATAGCGCCGATTAAAGATGGGTTGTTTTTTAATAAATTCTTTTTATTTTTATTCGCAGAACTGTGATAAATCAATTTCGCCATCGGATTCAGCCTTTAATAATATGCTTCGCACTTCTTCCTTTTCGGCTTCCGTTAATGGCGGAAGGGTTTTCTGCGGTGTAATAACAGAATCAAAATAACGCTTTAGTCTTTTTTTTGATATGACGGCATTTAGCCGTGATTCCTTCCACGGCCCTTCATCGTGAGTCATGTTTCGCAGTTTCGCTGCGGTATACTGCCCATAAAGTCTGTAAACATCATCAATCAAGTGCTTTTCCCTGTCGGCAAGGCTTGCGGTGTCAGCATCGATTAATATGACGGGGTTTGATTCAAACTTCCTGAACCTATGATACAATGAAGGACATACAGGGCCATGCACCCATGCCTGTATATCTTCATCAAAAAGGGGAGAATCAAAAAAAGCAAGATGGAAGCCCTGGCAAAAATATATGAGCTTCTGTAGTTTCATGGGGGTTAAGTCGTACTCCCCCTCCTCTGAACTGTCAAGACTAATTCGAATAATATACTTAGCGACATCGATGACATTTGGCATATATCATTCCTTTTCCATACAGTATAACACCCCCCGTAGCTATCGTCTATAGTTTCAACTTCCTTTACAGTAGGCAAACGGTATAGTACCGCCCCGCGTAAAGGGCTGGCCGCGAATTTGCATCGGCCCTTAACCTGTGTTGCGCTATGGGCTTTTTAGGGCCTCTTGCCAGGATGCATGGGCGGGCAGCAAAATTGCATATTCAATTTTGCTGTTGCCGCTGCGCGGCGCGAGGGATTGCAGCGGAAAGCCCACAGGATTTGCATGAGCAAATCCGAGGACTTGCAGCGGAAAGCCCGGTTTTTTGCCCGTGGTTTCCACGGGCAAAAAACGCGCCCATATTCCAAACCGGAAAGACAAGGGGATCTCTACTTCGCCATCAAAAGGACAAAGGACTGACGTGTTACATAATAGTGGTTCTGCGGGTGCAGAAGCGGCGAGGTTTCTTCTTCCATGAAATCTTCGGGGGATGCCATGCCGGTATCGATAAGCCGGTACCAGGACAGGCCCTTACGCGGCGGCGCGACCAGAAAGACTCTGTCGTCCGGCCCGGCGTTAAACATCATAAACAGATCTTTGGAATCCCTGTCGGCTTCCATGGAGGCTTCGTGACCGTCAATGCACAGGGCAAGGAGTTTTTTCTGTTTTTCCCAATCGGGGGCCTGTCCCTTTTCGTCAAACCAGGAAACATCGGGCATGGCATTAAAGCGCTCGTCCTTCCCGGTAAAAAATTCCGGGCGCAGGAGAACAGGATGGGAAAGGCGGAAACGGACAAGCCTGGAAAAAAAATCGCGGATTTCCCGGTTTTCCTCGGCCAGCTTCCAGTCGAACCAGGATATCCGGCTGTTCTGGCAGTAGGCGTTGTTATTTCCTTTCTGGGTTCTGCGGAACTCGTCTCCTCCAAGAAACATCGGTGTCCCCAGCGATAACAGGAGCGTCGCCATAAAATTTTTCACCTGCCGTTTGCGGATTTCGTCAATAGGGGTTCCGGCGGCAACTTCCCCTTCGAAGCCGTAGTTTGAACTCAGATTATTGTCGCTGCCGTCGCGGTTTTCCTCTCCGTTGATTTCGTTATGCTTCTGCGTATATGAGACAAGATCATTCAGGGTAAAGCCGTCGTGGGATGTAACAAAGTTGATGCTGTGAAAAGGCTTGCGGCCGTCCCGGAGGTACAGGTCGGCGCTGCCGGTAATCCGCGTGGCAAGGCAGCCAACGCCAATATCGTCCCCCCGCCAGAAGCGGCGCACATCATCACGGAAGCGGTCATTCCATTCCGCCCAGCGCCCGCCGGGAAACCAGCCAACCTGGTAGGCGCCCGCGGCGTCCCAGGCTTCGGCGATAATTTTTGTATGACGCAGAACAGGGTCCTCGGCAATTGTTTCGAGCATGGGCGGGTTCTCCATCAAATTACCCCGCTGATCCCTGCCCAGAATGGAACCCAGGTCAAAACGGAAACCATCTACATGCATTTCCAGAACCCAGTAATGCAGACTGTCGATAATCATGGTACGCACCAGGGGATGATTGCAGTTCAGCGTATTGCCGCAGCCGGAATAATTTCTGTAATAACGCCGGTTTTCATCAAGGATATAGTAGATACTGTTATCGAATCCCCGGAAGCTGTACGTCGGCCCCAGCTCGTTCCCCTCCCCCGTATGATTAAAAACAACATCCATGATAACCTCGATCCCCGCCTTATGAAGTTCCCGTATCATGGTCTTGAATTCCGTTACCTGCTCGCCCAGCCCCGGACCCGATGAGTACGAACCCTTGGGGGCAAAAAACGCGATAGTGCCGTAACCCCAGTAATTCTGAAGAGGTTTCCCGGTCATAGGATTCATGCGCTCAAATTCGAACTCGTCAAATTCCATAGTGGGCAGCAGTTCCAGACTCGTTATACCAAGCTGTTTCAAATAAGGAATCTTTTCCACTACACCGAGGTAGCTCCCCGGGTGGCTCACGCCGGAGCTTTCGTCCTGGCTCAGACTCCGCACATGGGTTTCGTAAATAACGCTCTTACGCAAAGGATAATTCAAGGGGCGATCCCCCTGCCAGTCAAACTCATCCCCAATAACGATGCACTTGGGAATCCCCGAAGGATCAAACTCCGTATTAAAAGACAAATCCCGCTGAGGCGACGACAAATCCCAGCCCACCGCGTGGTTCAGTTTCCAGTGGAAATTACCAGCAAGGGCCTTCGCGTAAGGATCAAGAAGCATCTTGTTCCGGTTAAAACGGTGCCCCCGCTCAGGATTATAAGGCCCGTCAACACGGTACAAATACAGCGCCCCCGGCTTCAAATCAGGAACAAAGATATGCCAGATATCCCCGGAGCGATCATTCACCGGATCAAAAACAAGCTCCTCCACAGGAATCCCGTCCTCCGGCTTATCAAACAAAAGCAGGGAAACCGCCGTCGCGTTCCGCGAAAAAACCGCAAACTGTATACCGCGCTCATGGATAGTCGCCCCCAAAGGAAGGGGCCTGCCCGCTTCTGTCTTCATGAATCATCGCTCCTTACCGGGACAAAGTTACACCAGTCCCACCTGTATCACAGAATACACCAAGGGAACAGGCATTGCAAGAAAATTGCGGGATAAACGAATAGAAATTTTTCTCCTGCTGTTTTGGGCGCATTTTTGGCGCTTCGCGCCAAAAACCGGGCTTTCCGGGACTCCGCTACCGCTCCGGCCCCGCCTGCGGCGTGGCTGCTTCGCATCCCTCCACTCCCTTGCGCGCGCACCAGCGAGCGCCTAATTGCTGCCAGCAGCATTTAGGCGCCCCCGGAATTGCCGTAGGCAATTCCGGGGCATAATTTCAAGCTGCCGATACTTGACATTTTTGCGAAACTGTGTTTTACTTTCCGGCAGGGTAACATGAAATGATTAATCCCACCCTTTTTACAGCCTTAACTTCCATTGCGCATAACATGCGCCTAACGCCGTATGCCAT
>JAISAF010000176.1 GCA_031266855.1 Spirochaetales bacterium | reverse complement strand
GCCTCCTCAATTCACTTTTAAAACAGGCGGGTTACAAATGAAAACAACTATACCCTGTAAAATTACCTACTCCAAAGAAGACGCGTGCTGGTATGTCAGATCTCCGGGTTTCTACCGGGGGATCATGACCTATGGCGATAGTCTTGCTGAGGCAAAAAAGATGGCGGCGGAAGCGGTTACAGGTCTTCTTGAAACGGATTTGGATCATGACATTAAATTCAGGATTCCTAAAAAACCGGCTTCGCCTGACTGGTACGAAATAGAAATACCCTCCGGCCTTGCCTTTGCTCTGTGGCTGCGGTTCATGAGAAAATCCCGCGGAATGACCCTTGCGGACATAGCCGGAAAAATGGGGGTAAAATACCAGGTCTGCCAGAAACTTGAAAACCCCAGGACGGCGAATCCCACGTTAAAGACACTGAGGAAGCTGGAGAGAATATTTGATACCGAGCTTATCGTGATATAAGAGAGCTGTTCGGAAACCGTGCTGGCCGCGCATCCGCAGGAACCTCTAAAAACCTGTTAGCGTAACAGTTTATTGCTATCGTGGTGGCGACAGCCGGTTGGTGATAAATACGTGCATAGCGCGTTACGCGCTGCGCTTGGTGGCAGACCACGCAATTTTGCTCGGCCCTTAACCTGTTATACGCCAGGGGCTTTTTAGGGCCTCTTGCCGGAAAGCCTTGTTATCAAAAACACGCTCACGCGTGCGTTTTCTTGGGCACAGGCAAAATTGCGACCGCCGGGTTATGGGTAGCTAATTGCCGACGGCAATTAGCTGCCCGCGGACTTGGAGCGGATAGCCCGGATTTTTGCGGCACCGCCGCAAAAAATGCGCCCGACGACGGTCGCTTTCCGAGAGGTATTGGATTGTCGTGGGCGCTGGCGCGCCCCCGGAATGCGCCCAAATTCTGAATGGTTTTTTGAACAGGCTTTCAGGCAAGAAACGCGCGTATAGTACATAATTAATTGCGAGGAGTTCGTATGCTGGTACAGGGCAGGAAGGTTTTAATAACAGGCGGGTCGCGGGGAATAGGCCGCGCGCTTGTGAGTGAGTATTTGCGGGAAGGGGCTTCGGTGTGGTATTTGGGCTTGCGGAAGGGCGACTTTGAGGAATACCAGAGGATCGCGCAGGCGTCGGGCGCACAGGTGAGTTTCGCGGAATGCGATGTGGCGGACGCGGCGGCTTTGACTGGGGCGGCGAAGGACGCGGTAAAAGCCGCGGGCGGTTTTGATGTTCTTGTGAATAACGCCGGAATTACACGGGACGGACTTTCCTTCCGTATGGCATTGAAGGACTGGAACGATGTGCTGGCGACAAATCTGACTGCCGCCTTTTTATTATCACAGATCGTTGTTCAGGATATGTTTATGAAAAAAATTGCCGGCGCCGTGGTGAACATTTCGTCCATCGTGGGCGTTATGGGCAACGGAGGCCAGGTGAATTACGCGGCGTCGAAGGCGGGGCTAATCGGTTTTACGAAAAGCCTCGCGCGGGAAGTCGCGCCGCGCAATATCCGGGTAAACGCCGTGGCGCCGGGTTTTATTCAAACCAGCATGACGGACAAACTAAACGAAGAGCAGAAAGCGGCGCTGGAAAAGCAGATTCCTATGGCGCGGCTGGGCGGGCCAGAGGACGTGGCAAAGGCGGCCCTGTTTTTGTCCTGCGATTTGTCGTCCTATATTACCGGGCATGTTCTTCATGTAACCGGCGGACTGGGAATGTAGGGAGAATGAAATGAAAAAAAGAGTTGTTATTACCGGGCTGGGCGCCATTACGCCCCTCGGACACAGCGTCAGGGAAACCTGGCTGGCGGTAAAAGAGGGAAAATCCGGCGTAGGAAGAATTACGCTGTTTGATCCTACAGATTTTACTACGAAAATAGCCGGTGAAGTGAAAGATTTCGACGCGAAAAACTTTATGGACGGAAAGGAGGCCCGCAAAATGGACCGCTTTTCCCAGTTCGCGCTTGCCGCTGCCACTGAGGCAATGGCTGACGCGGGCATCGGGAGCGGCTCATTTGATCCCGATCGCGGCGGCTGCGCCCTGGGTGTCGGAATCGGCGGCTTCCGGACAATTGAGGACTCTTTGCGGCTTCTGGTAGAAAAAGGGCCACAGAGGATTCCCCCCATGACGATTCCAAAACTGATCGCGAACATCGGGCCAGGGAATGTGTCTATCCATTTCGATTTGCGCGGCCCCTGCTATACAATGACAACCGCATGCTCTTCCGGAACAGACGCCATCGGCAGCGCGGTACGCTGGATCGAAAACGGAGCAATGGATTTCATGATATCCGGCGGCGTTGAAGCCACAATTACACCTTTCTGCATCGCGAGTTTTAATGTTATCCAGGCTTTAAGCACGCGCAACGACGAACCGGAAAAAGCTTCCCGGCCTTTCGACAAAGCCAGGGACGGTTTTGTCATGGGCGAAGGCTCAGGCATTGTTATACTCGAAAGCCTGGAACACGCTCTGGCCCGGGGCGCGAAGATTTACGCGGAATACGCGGGCTACGGCATGAGCTGCGACGCGAATCATTTAACCGCTCCGCACCCCGAAGGAAGAGGAGCCGCCAGCGCCATGAAAATGGCCCTGACCGACGCGGGCATGAAACCCGAAGACATCGATTACATCAACGCGCATGGAACCTCCACGCCGATTAATGACCCAACGGAAACCAAAGCCATCAAGGAAGTTTTTGGCGCGCACGCCTATAAGCTGAAAGTTTCATCCACAAAAAGCATGACAGGCCACATGCTGGGAGCCGCCGGAGGCATCGAAGCCCTCTTCTGCACGCTGGCCCTCCACGAAGGCTTTCTCCCTCCCACAGCGAACCTTGAGGAACCCGATCCCCTGTGCGACCTTAACTATCTGCCCCACAAAGGCATAGCCGGGAATATCCGCGCCGCGATGTCGAACACCTTCGGTTTCGGCGGACAGAACGGGATTTTGATTTTCAAAAAATATACCGCATAAAAAACAGCCGCGGGATCCGCGGCGTCAGTATGGCGCCTCCCGGCTGCTTGAGCGCCGGGACCGGGCTTTGCGGGACTCCGCTATCGCTCCGGCCACGGTGCAAAGCGCCGTGGCTGCTTCGCATCCCTCCAATCCCTGGCGCACGCACCAGCGGCAATGCCGCGCCTGTAACAAGGCCGCGCAATTGCCACTGGCAATTGCGCGTGATTGCAGCCCGGCGGCGCGGGTTTGCCTCGGCAAACCCGCGGCATAACCCGTTCGCCCAGCCGCGCCTGCGGCGCGGCTGCCTGTAACAAGGCCGCGCAATTGCCCCAGGCAATGGCGCGCGGGTGCGGCCCGGCGCCGCGGGTTTGCTGCCGCAAACCCGCGGTATAACCCGTTCGCCCAGCCGCGCCTGTGG
>JAISAF010000448.1 GCA_031266855.1 Spirochaetales bacterium | reverse complement strand
GGCCCTCGACCGCCCCCTCGCCGCCGCTCCGCCCCCGCCCCGCCCCCCCCCCCCCCCCCCCAAACTATATTCTAGAGAGGAACGGTGTTGTATATAGTGAAAATGGAAGATTGCGTGTTATGCGAAAATATAGCTGCCATTATCCTGTATACCTCCTGTTACTTAATGTACCACCCTTACGGGAAAAAACTATACCAGACGGATTTTTATTTGTCAATAGCGCCATGTGATACCGGATGCCCCTTTTGACAACAGATGTGAGAAGGTGCTTGTATCCTAGTAAATCTATAGGAATAGGGGGGGGGTAAATTGTATATGTCGAAACCGGATTGTATATAGTGAAAATAGAAGGTTGCGTGTTACGCGAAAACGCGGTTGCCATTACTCTGTATACCTCCTGTTCCCTGATGTACCACCTATATCAAGGAAAAACTATATCAGACGGATTTTTAGTTGTCAATAGCGCTAGGTGGCAGCGGTTCTCAGTTTTAGGCGCATCGCGGACACCGCTGTCAGCCGGTAGGCGCACAGCGCGTTACGCGCTGTGCCTGGTGGCAGGCCGCGCGAGGGATAGGAGCGGAAAGCCCGCAGGAAGCGCATTAGCGCTTCCGAGGACTTGGAGCGGATAGCCCGGTTTTTTGCCCGTGGATTCCACGGGCAAAAAACGCGCCCAAAAACGATTATGTTCGCTCTGTGCGTCCTCTTGACATTGTTGGGGAGAGTTTTTACTCTATAAGCATGTCGTTATTGAAATATTTGACGCCGGATACAGTTACTGCGGATCTTCAGGGTTCGAATAAGCAGGAAGTTATTGAGAATCTTCTTGATATTCTTATGAAGACGGGCAGGATACGGGACCGGGAGAGCGCTCTTGCGGCGGTTCTTGAGCGGGAGAAGAAGATGTCGACGGGGATGGAGAATGGTATTGCTATTCCTCATGGGAAGACGGATGCTGTGGATGATCTTATTGCGGCGGTGGGGATTAGCAGGGTCGCTGTGGATTTCGATGCTTTGGATAAACAGCCGTCGCGGATTTTTATTATGACGCTTTCTTCGAGTCAGCGGACGGGGCCTCATATTCAGTTTTTGAAGGAGATTAGCGAGCTTTTGCGGAGTGCGGATATGCGGCGTAAGCTGCTGGCGGCGAAGGAGTCGCGGGGGATTCTTCAGATTCTGGCTGATAGTTTGTAAGTATGCGCGTGCGCGTCCTGTGTGTATGTGCTGCGGGCGGCGGATGGGCGGGCTTGTGGCGGCGGATGGGCCGGCTTGCGGCGGTGGCAGCGGCGGGGGTTTTTATGAATGCTGTCCTGAATGTTGTCCTGAACGTTTCCGGTTTCAGGAAGAAAGAATGATTAAGACTATTCATCCTGCCCGGTTTTCAAAGACAATTCTTGTTCCTGCTTCAAAGTCGCATACAATCCGCGCTCTTTTTATTGCTTCTTTCGCGGAGGGTACGAGCCGTGTTTTGAATCCTCTTGATTCGGAGGATACCGCTTCCTGTTTGCGGGTGTGCCGGCTTTTTGGCGCCCGGATTACGGAGGGGAAGACTTCCGGCGGGGAGGGGATTTTGATTGTGGAGGGGAACGGCGGCTGCCCCGCGGCGCCTGGGCTTCCTGTGGATGTGGGAAACTCGGGGACTACTTTGTATTTCGCGTCGGCTTTGGCGGCTCTTGCGGGGGCGGAGGTACGTTTTACCGGCGACCGGCAGATTTGTTCCCGGCCCGCGGAGAATCTTTTGCGTAGTCTTGAGGAGCTGGGGGCGGAGGTTTCCTGTGAGGCGGGGGGCAGGGCGCCTTTTACTGTCCGGGGGCCGCTTCGGGGGGGGAAGACCAGTATCGAATGTCCTACAAGCCAGTATCTTTCCGCCCTACTGCTTGCTTCTCCGCTTATTTCCGCGCCGGGGGGTCAGGGTTTTACGGATCAGGCTTTTACGGAGATTGACGCGCCTCTTTTGTATGAAGAGCCATACGTGGAGATGACGCTGCGCTGGCTTGGGGACCAGGGTATACGGCTGGAAAGGCAGGGGCTGCGGCATTTTGTTATTCCCAGTGGTCAGCGTTACCGCGCGTTTGAAAAGGCCGTTCCCGGGGATTTTTCGTCGGCGACGTTTTTTTTCTGTGCCGCCGCTGTTTCGGGCGGGCCGGTTACTCTGCGCGGTCTTGATATGGGCGATGCCCAGGGCGACAAGGCTGTTATATCGATTCTTAAGTCAATGGGCTGCGCGGTTAAGACAGCGGGTACCAGCATCACCTTAACCGGGGCTTCCCTGAAAGGGCGGGACATTGATATGAATGCCATTCCCGACGCTGTTCCCGCCCTTGCCGCGACTGCCTGTTTTGCCGGCGGGAAGACCCGTCTGCTGAATGTGCCCCAGGCCCGTTTGAAGGAAACCGACCGCATCGCTGTTATGGCCGGGGAGCTTTCCAAAATGGGCGCATGTATACGGGAGCTTCCCGATGGTCTTGAAATCGGGGGCGGCGGGGGTCTTCGCGGCTGCCGTGTGGATGGTCATGCCGACCACCGGGTAGTTATGGCCCTTGCCATCGCGGCTTTGGGCGCCAGCGGCGCTACCGAAATCGAAGGGGCCGAAGCGGCGGCGGTCACATTCCCGCGCTTTTTCGATCTTCTGGAAACATAGGGTTTTTAAGGGAAAGCGGATGGGCGCATTTTTGGCGCTTCGCGCCAAAAACCGGGCTTTCCGGGACTCCGCTATCGCTACGGCCCCGGCGCTTCGCGCCGTGGCTGCTTCGCATCCCTTCAATCCCTTGCGCCGCCCAGCGGCAAACCGCGGCCCTGTGTTTGCTGCGAAAACACCGGCCCGCGCCTGTAACCACGCGCCGCGATTTTGCTTCGCAAAATCGCGGGGTTTACTGTGTGCGGTTTTTTGCCGCGCAAAAAACCGCACGGGTTTACCGGCCCGCGAGGCAATTCCGCGGGCGGCTAAGTGCTGTCCGGCAACGCGTTCACGTCCCGGTCTTGCGCGTGGAGGCCCGGCTTCTTCTTCTGCGCGGGGAGGGGAGCGGCTCCCCTGAAATAATTTCCGAAGGGTTGCGTTCCGAAAGGCGTATCTGGTAGGCAGGGGCTGTCAAATCAATTCCCGCTTCGGCGCAGCCGTCCTGGAGGTTCTGGTACAAAGTGGAATAAATGGCAGGCACACGGTTGACTTCTTTCGTATAGACGTTAATCTCGTAGCGGCAATAATAGTCATCCAGGGCGGTTTGCAGTACAAAAGGCTTGGGCTGCTTCATTGTGTAGGGGGTTTTCAGCGCCGCCTCGATAAGTATCTCGTGCATCTTCCGCCAGGGAACGCAGTAGTTCATGGTAACATCCGCGTGCAGGAGAAGTCCTTCCTCATCAATATCCTGCGAAGTGTTGTAGTTGATCGTTGAGGAGCTTAAAACCGTTACATTCGGAATGGTAACATACTCATTTTTGTGTGTGCGAAGGCGAATAACAATGGGGGATTTTTCCACCACAAAGCCGGTAATGTCGCCTATCCTGATGCGGTCGCCGATTTTGAAAGGCCGCATATAGGTAATAACCAGCCCCGCGACAACGTTCCCGATTGCGGATGACGAACCAAGGGAAAAAATGATACCCACAAAAACCGAAACGCCCTGAAAAATCGCGGAGTCCGAACCAGGCAGATATGGATACACAACAGCGATGGTAAAGGCGTAAATCAGTACCCGCAGAATATTAAACGTAGGCTGCGCCCATTCAGGATAAAAACCCGGCAGGGTAAGCCTTCCCCGTTCCAGTCCCAGCGCGAAATACCGCAGCGTGCGCAGGACATAGCGCATAATAAAAAGAATGATGATAATTGTAATGAGGTTGGGGATATAACTTACAATGCCAAGGCTGATGGTTTTCAATGGCGCCAGAATATAGCTGAACAGCGTTGAGGCCCAGTCGCGTGTAAACTCGAACAAAGTGAAAATGATGGGAACTGTAATAAAAAGCTGAAACGCGGTCAGGGCGTATTTCGCGATTCGCAGAAGGAAGGCGCAGCCTTCAAGCATCTGCTCCTTGCTTAAAAGGCGGAATTTCTTTATAGCGATGGGCCTGAATTTCTCTTCGCCGTATTTCAGGGCTTTTACGGTAAGCCAGCGGAATAATATCCAGACCGCCCAGATAAGAAGGCCCTGAATAAAGACAATGCCGGCCGCGATTCCGAACCGCTGGAAAATACTGAATCTGCCAGTCGCCCCGGCTGTTTGCGCCGCCCCGTCCCCGTTACTGTCCGGCTCCGCGGCAGCCGGGAGTTCCGCCTCCCCTGCGGGAACAGCGGGACTTTCGGCTTGCGCCGGCGCTTCACTGGCGGGAGCATCCTCGGCGAAACAGAGCGGAACACAGAACGATATGAGCAAAATATATAAAGTTTTCATAATAGTAAAAACCAATATTACATCATAGCCGCGTGTGGGGCAAGGGGTGCTTTTGGTAACATTTCAAAATGAGGCATTCCGGGGCTAAACCTGTACCGCAAAGAAAAATTTACCGCTAAGTCGAAAACTGGCAAGGGCGAGGAAGTAGCTGTTTTTATTATATTATAGAAACCGTTTCCGAAGCTGCTTTCGAAACTGAGGTTTCGAAAGCAGCTCTAATGAAAACTTTCTTGACTTCTTCGACTTTGTGGTTAAAAAATTCTGTGGGCCAGGTTTAGGGGAAGGTGTATTTTACTGTGCGGCGGAAAAGATGCTACCCGTCTCGGCCCTATATACCTTCCGGCCGCGCGGGCCGCCGCCGTTTACCAGGCCCTTAGCCTGTCCAGAGGTTCCTCGATCAGCACGTTATCGCCCGACTGCCGGATGACATAAAAACCTTCCTTCAGCGCGAAAGCGCACACATTATCGGGAATCAGCGCGGCGGCCACGGCCCCATAGAGTTTGCGGGTATCGCTGTGCAGATCAAAATACTTGCGCAGCTTTTCCATCCTTTCAACGTGATCCCGGATATCCTCTATGTTCGCCTGGGTTTTCACTTCCACCGCAAGGGCGCAGCCGCCGTTTTCAAGAAACACGTCTATCTCCGCGTAAATATTATGTTCCTTGTTTTCGATGAATACATTCGGCGCGGACTTTTCAAATACATAACCGAGGGCATTGAATTTCTCTTTCAGATTGGGAATGAACATGTGTTCAATTATTTTGCCGAATTTCCTGCT
>JAISAF010000386.1 GCA_031266855.1 Spirochaetales bacterium | reverse complement strand
TTCTTATACCTCTTTTGCTTCTTTGACCTTGCCCGTCTTCGCCTTGCCAGTCTTCGCTCTTGCCCGTCTTCGCCCTTGCCAGTCTTCGACTTCGCGGTGGTTGATATTCCTGTGTGTTTAGTCTGTACTAAAAGCCCAGCCTGAATACGGTGTTGGCGGTACGCCAGAGGCACTGGTCCCGTTCCTCGCTGCTTATCGGCAGAGACCTGTATTTGGCGAGTTCCGTGGTAACATTGGCGATTTCGTCGGCGGCAAAAAGTACGCGCTGTGCCCCAAAGGTTTTGACAGCGTGTATAATGTGATGCGGCGCTGTCCATGAAGTTTCCAGAAATACGTTGGGGCACTCGTGCGCGGCAAGAAAGGCTTCGTCGGCATAGATAAGCGTGCCGCAATGGGCAAGGACGCAGGGGACACGGGGAAACTGTTTGCAGCGCCGGATAACCATGGAAGGAAGGGACAGCGGCACGCCGGCGCCTGTATGCACCATAAGGGGAATCTCCAGCTCGTCGCAGACCTTCCACATCATTTCCGCCCGCGCGTTGAGGGGCGAACAGGCAAATGCCAGGGGGTGCAGCTTCATACCGACAAAGCCAAGCTCCTGTACGCAACGCCTGGCCTCGGTATAAAAGTCCGCTTCATGCAGATACGGCGTCATGGTAATCATGCCGAAGACGCGTCTGGGGGTCTGTTTGGCAAGACGGGCTATGCGGTCGTGATTTTCCCTGATTTCATCAAGATAGATGTGTCCGTACATTCCCTGCACAATGGTAGCGTCAATTTTGTTCGCGTCCATCGCCGCTATAATTTCCGCCTCGCTGCGGACTTCCTCGAAAACCAAATCGATTCCCACATGGGCATGAGCGTCAATAATCATGAGAGTTCCTCCATAATCATATTATCAGACTTTTTCAGACCTTTTTCAGATTCTCCTGGCTGGTTGATTCCTGAAAATGTAAAATGCGTACAGGAATATCCTGGAAACAGCGTATTCATTTTTCTAGTATCAATTATCAATACAGGATGGCATTGTTGTCAAATCGAAACTTTCAGGGTGATTGTATATAAAATTGTTTTGATTTCCTTTTTTTACTTCTTCGCCCTTGCCAGTCTTCGGCTTTGCGGTAAATTTGGTTTTCAAGCTGCTGCCTGCCGCTGGTGCGCGCGCCAGGGATTGCAGCGGAAAGCCCGCAGGATTTGCATAAGCAAATCCGAGGACTTGGAGCGGAAAGCCCGGCCCCCGTGCAGTGCCCGCGCGCGGGCACAGCACGGGGGAGGCGCCCAAATAATTGTGATGAACGCTTATGGGAGGCCGGGGTATAGTTTGTCGGGAGGTTCCATTTCCCCGGGGTCAGAAGGGGTTAAGACCCGGTCCAGTTCGCAGGCTGCCATGAAAAGGTGGTAGAGAAAGCGCGTGCGCGATGGCGAGGGATCGGGTTTCCCGTCGGCGTCGAGTTTGTTGTAGAAGAGGATTTTGTGGTGCAAATAGGTGTCCCGAATCCGCAGCCGTATTTTGTCCGCGGTATCGAGGAAGGCCTTGTCCCCTGTCCAGTCGTACATGGCGACGTAGCTCTTAAACATTTCAAACTGCATCCACAGGAACCTGTTTCCGTCTAAAACGTTTCCGGCGCTGTCTACTTCGGCAAACGCGAACCCGGCGCTGTCCCTTCCGTATTTTTCGGCAAAAGCGAACATGCCTTTGGCACATTCACGCATCGATGAGTCGCCGGAAAATTTTTCATACTGGCCCAGAAGCCATATCCATTCGTAGTGGTCGCCCACGATACGGACGTTTCCAGCCTCGCCCTCGGCAAGGTGCAGATCATTGTCAAAGTAGGCCGCCACGCTTCCATCGGGCTGGAGGAATTTTTCGCGCAGGAGTTTCAGAATTGACTGGGCTTTTTCAAGCCAGGGGCCGCAGTGATCCACCGCGTACCAGGATATAAAGGCTTCAAAAAGGTACATGTGCGGTTCCAGCCGCCGCAGATGCGGAAACGGCAGGCCCGGCGCGGTTCTTCCCCCCTTCCGGTACTCAAAATACCCCCCGGAAGGAGCGGCGGCGTACTCGTCCAGGGCGGCAAGAACCCGCAACGCAATGTTACGGGTTTCGCTGTTGTTCCGCACCCGGTAATCCAGAGCGAGCGCGAAAAGGCCAAAACTCTGCCCGTAGCTGTCAATAGTAGTATCAAGAGGCTTTCCGTATTTATCAGTCGAACGTATCCAGCCCCGCAGTTCCGGTTTCCAGAAAACGGACATCAGCCTGCGTGTCGAGGCGATCGCCAGTTTGGAAAGCTCCACATCCACCAGCATCTGCAATTCCTTGTTCCCCAGCCGCGAACAGTGACAGAATACATACGTAAGCCGGGCCTGTGTTACCAGGGTACGGATTTCTTCCGCGGCTTCTTTCCAGTCGGCATCAACACTCTCCGCGTATCCGCCAGGAGTTAGCGGCAGACGGCGTCCCCATTCGGTGATGGTACGGCGGGTATACTCTTTCCTCCATAGGTTTTCTTTGGAAGAATGCTCCATACTCACTATTATATATAATATTTCAAAAAGTGCAAGAAGGACGAAAATAAAAATATACAGTAATATGTGCAATTTGAAAGCCATATTCCCTCCAATCGCGCCAAAAACTCAACACTCCTTTCTATAAAAAATGATAAGCGTTTTTACTATATGATATGCGAATATTCGGATATGCGCCTATACGCCGTGATCCTGCGCCACGCTCCGCCTCCTTTTCAGGCGCTGGCGGGCACTGGCGCTTCCCCTCAAATTCCGGTAGTATGGAAATATGAACGCATCGGAAAGGTTTTACAGGACTCTGGACAAACTCAGCGGCAGGGGCCTCGGCGGTACAGTCGAAGCAGTCCGCGGCGCATTTGTCCAGGCAGCAGGCAAAGTTCCCGAAGAACTCCTGAAAGCGCTTTTTCTCCATTTTCTGGATACATTTAACCAGTCCGGCAAAGCCGAAACCAGCTTTGTACAGGAAGCATACAGCCTGGGCCGCTACATCGATCTTTTCTGGATGGATTATTCCAGCCCCAGCGATCCTTTCAGCCTGGAAGACTGGCAATTCCTCCGCGACGAAGTCTCCGCCAGCGCGGGCGAACTCGACCTTGATATTCTCCAGTACATCATGCAGCAAATTCTCGAACACGGAGCCATGTAAGCCGCCTTACCGGAAAGCAGCCGTCTTTGGGCGCGTTTTTTTGCTCCGCAAAAAAACCGGGCTTTCCGCTCCAAGTCCTCGGATTTGCCAATGCAAATCCTGTGGGCTTTCCGCTACAATCCCTCGCGCAAGCACTAGCGGCAGCGCATAATTGCCTCCGGCAATTATGCGCCCCCGGAATTGCCTCACGGCAAGTCCGGGGCCTTTTTTTGCGCTGCCGCTACTGGCCTGTTTTGTTCCCAGGGGCTATAAATTGGCAGAGGCGT
>JAISAF010000374.1 GCA_031266855.1 Spirochaetales bacterium | reverse complement strand
GGTACGGCAGTTAAAGGGGAGGGAGCGCAAATGGAACCATTTCAATAAATACAAATGCAACCTGAAACCCAGTTTTTAGGAGGCTTGCGGCTTAAGTTTATGATGTTGTACCTGGCACCTTTTATCGTACTTCTTTGACTTTGCGGTAAATTTGGTTCTCAAAGCTGCCGATGCGCGAGGGATTGGAGCGGAAAGCCCACAGGATTTGCATTGGCAAATCCGAGGACTTGGAGCGGAAAGCCCGGTTTTTTTTGTCCGTCTTCGGACAAAAAAATCGCGCCCAAATCATGGGGATTAAAATTCATTGTTCGTTGTTTCCGCCTCTTCACTTTTTGCGTTTTTTTCCGTATGCTTTATTGGAATGCGTAGTTTTTTTGCCGCCTGCTTTCTTTTTTGCGGCTTTTTTTTTCTTGCCGCCGAAGAGACTGATTATTACCGGGCTTTGAAAGATATCCGCGAGGAAAACGCTGTTTTGGCTTTTGTGCAGGCCGAAATAGAAAAGGCGGGGGAGCGGGCGGACAGCGGGGATTTTTCGGATTTCGCCGAGGGGCATTCGTTTTCGCGTATTGTGCGGACATCCCTGAGTGGCGCAAGTCCGCAAACGCTTATTGTCGCGGCTCCGGCTGTTTGTGGCGGCGGTGGTTTTAGCGCGGCTGTGGCCCTGGATTTGTGGCGGGAAAGCAGGAAGGCTCCGGCGCCGCTTAACCTTGTTTTTCTTTTCCTGGGGGGCGAGGGGGAAGGGGCGTCCCCGGCGGCAGATAATGGCGGGAATTTTCCGGGCGGGGATCATTTGGGGTCGCGGCTTTTTCTTGATTCGTTTTTTTCCGAATACCCGGTTTCGGTTCTTTATCTTAATTTCACGGAGCTTCCGGCCCGTATTCTGTGCGAGACGGGTACGCGCGGTGTTGTGGCGCCTTCATGGATGCTGGAAAACGCGGGGGCCGCCCTGGAGGATTCGGGGCTGCCGTACCTTATTGAAGGGAGTAAAAACCGTATCTACCGGCTGGGGCTGGCTCAAAGCCTGTCTCCGGCGGGGGAGTATTTGTCGGCGGGTTTTCCCGCTTTGGGTCTGAGTGGCGAAGGCGGGGCCGCCGCGGGTGATTACGGTGATTACACGGAATGGGGAAATGCTTTTCAGGTCTTTTTTCGTTCCTATCTTCCGCGCTGCGCGGATGGCTTTCTGCGGGAATGGGATCAGCATTATCTTTTTCTTCACTATGGTTCGGCTTACCGTATTATTGGCGAACCTGTCCTTGTCCTCGCGCTTGTTTGCGTACTGGGTATAAGCCTGCTGTATGCCTTTTTCGCCGGCGCCCGCCTGAAGCGTTCCGCGGGAATATTTCTGCGGAATATCTGGAATCTGCCGCTTATCCTTTTTGTTTCGGTTCTCTTTTTTATGGCCGGGACGACACTCGTCCGTTTTACGGATGCTCTCAGAAATACCGGGGAGCTGTGGTCCCACCATCCCTTTATTTTCTTTATTCTGAAAACCAGTTGCGCGGTATTCCTTATTCTGCTTTCTCTTCATCATCTGCGGCGGCTGCCGCTTTCAAAAAGGGGCAGTTTCTATTCCGTCTCCGCGATTTTCTGTTTTCTGGTAAACGTTTTTTTATCCAGCGCCCTGGATATTACCTTTATCCCTTTTTTCCTCTGGTCTTACACAGCTTCGGTTCTTTTTTCCATTTTCCGAAGGCCGCTGGTAAAAATCATTTTGTTTTTTACCGCTCTGCTTCCTTTCTGCATTCCTGTGTATGATACGTTTTTTGTCGCGGAAAAAGACTTCGCGGGGTTTGTGATAAACTCGCCTTTTTTGGGGAATCTTCTTTTAAGCAGCGTTTTTCTTCCGTTTATTCTTATGCTTATCCGCATCGACTTTCTTCTGTGGCATCCGGGTAAGGCGGGCTCCGGCCGCGTTTTGAAGACTCTTTGTGTTGTTACAGGCGGCGCTTCTGTGGCGGCCTTTGTTTTTGCCCTCGCGTTTAATCCCTGGAAAGAATCGCCCCAGCCTCTGTTCCTGGAGGAATATGTAGAGACAGCGCAGTCCCTGCACGGGCTTCGTCTTTCAAGCCCTTCTCCCCTGGGCCGCTTCGATCTCAGTTTTGGCGGGGAAAATTTCCCCATTGATACGGGGGAAAGAGTTTTCGAGCTGCCTCTTGAGGTTTCCGGGGATCAGGCTTTGGGGACTCAGGGTTCAGGGGATCAGGCTTCGGGGGAACCGCTCCCGCACAGGATAAGCAGCGAAGAGTTTCTTGGCAGGAAGACCTATACCATTCTCTTTTCGCCTCCGCTGAAACCGCGGAAGATTACGGTACACTTGAGCTGCGACAGCCCCCTGCTTGTGTATAACTGCAATTTCCCGTACTCCCCTGATATAACGGGCCGCGCCGCCGAGGTTTTTATTGGGGAAAATCCTCCGCTGCCCCTCCGCCTTATTCTGACGTTTCCTGCGCGGCAGGCGGTCAATATCCGTCTTAGCTCCTGGTCGCCGCTGCTTTCCGCCGCGGGTGGAACCGAAGGGAAAAGCTTTGCCCTCGAAAGCTACTCAAAGCTCGTGGATTCCTTTATAATAGAAACTGATGAGTAGCGCTCCCGTATTTTTCCATGTAGATTTGGACGCTTTTTTTGCCTCGGTGGAACAAATGGATAATCCCGGATACAAGGGCCAGCCGGTTATTGTTGGCGCGGCGCCCGGGCATCGCGGCGTTGTCTCGGCCTGCTCGTATGAAGCGCGGAAATTCGGCGTGCATTCGGCTATGCCTATTTCAGAAGCCTTCCGCCGTTGCCCGCAGGGGATATATCTTCCTGTCAGAATGAGCCGTTATGCGGAAATCTCCGGCGTGGTTATGGGCATACTTGGCAGATTTTCCCCGGATGTCCGGCCCATATCGATAGACGAGGCTTCTCTCGACATGACGGGAACCGGCCTTCTTTTTGGCCCGCCCTGGCAAACCGCGGAGAACCTGAAAAGCGAAGTTCTTGAGCGGGCGGGTGTTCCCCTTTCCGTTGGGATTGCCCCGAACCGCTTTCTGGCGAAAATGGCTTCCGACTTTAAAAAACCCAATGGCCTGTATGAAGTCCTGCCTGGCCAGGAAGAATCCTTCGTTGAGGCTGTCGGGCTTCCAAAGCTCTGGGGGCTGGGGAAAAAAACTATGGAAAGGCTGCACGCCATTTGCCTGGATACGCTGCCCAGGCTCCGGCAGATGAGCGAGGACGCTTTGAAATCCCTTATGGGGGAGGCCGCGGGGAAATTCCTGTACAACGCGATCCGGGGCCGCGATATAGGAATGTATTCGGATACGGCGAAATCCCATTCCATCAGCCACGAAACGACGTTCCCGGAGGACACCGCGGACTGGGAAATCATTTCCTTAAGTCTGCTGGATCTGTCGCATCAGGTTATGTACCGTCTTTTTGCCGAGGACGGAAAGTCCCGCACGGTTTCCATAAAATACCGTTATTCCGACTTTTCCACTTTTTCCTGCCAGAACACCCTGAGCCATTTTGTCCTGAGCGCGGAAGAACTATACAAAACAGGGCTGGACCTTATAAAGGCAAAATGGAATCCGCGTATTCCCCTCCGGCTTATCGGTATAGGCTTTGACAAGGTACAGTCCGGCGAGGGCAGCCAGAAGGAGCTTTTTCCCACGGCCTACGAACGCAAAGGGCTGGTGGAAAAAGCGGTGTTTAATATGCAAAAAAAAGCCGGAGACGCCACCCCGGTAAAGGCGAGCCTCCTGGGCCACCCTGGAAAAAGGAAAATGTGAATAAGGCGTTATACGCAACTAAAACCTGACCCGCGATTTTGGGCATTACTAGCGCAAAGAAAAATTTACCGCGAAGTCGAAGACGGGCAAGGTCGAAGAAGTAAAAGAATAAGGGAAATTATGGTATTCCCCCGGAACAGGACAGAATAGATATAGAATAGCTAAAATTGTAGTGGATGCCGCTTTTGAGGTTCATTAAGATATACTTACGCAAGTCTTAGACTTTTTCGGCTTCGTGGTTAAAAAATTCTAAGGGCTTGTCTGCGAATCCGTGATACAAATTTGCTGGCAGCGCCTAATTTTCCAGTATCGTAATTTCCACCCGCCGGTTTTTCGCGCGCCCCTCGCTGCTGGAATTATCCGCAAGCGGAACACCAGCGCCCAAACCCCGAAAAGCCATCCGCTCGCTGCCGCGTATGCCCTTCCCGATAAAATACGAACCAACCGCGGCGGCGCGGTCTTCCGAAAGTTTTTTACGGCCCTCGGCTGTTCCGGCAAGCGCCGTATGGCCGGTAATTAGAATATCCCTGTCAGGATACCTGTTCAGGATTTCGCCGATCCTGTTCAGCTTTTCCTGTTCAGCGGGAATCAAAACAGATGAGTCCGGCGGAAACTGGATATTTTCAAGAGTCAGAGTAACGCCAAACTCATCCTGCCGGACCTCCGTATCGGCAACCCCCAAATCCTCCAAGGCGTTTTTGATTTCCTCCACCACCGCTTCTTTTTGCATCGGAGCCGAGTCTATGATCCGCGCGCGGGCTGTTCCCCCGTATTCAACCGGAGCGCCGCTGGACATCTGAAACACGAAATCAAACTCCTCTTCGTATGCCTGGGGCCTTCCCCGCCGCGCGTCCCAGAAAAGTTTCTGGCGCGAATAGCCCGTAATAAGAACAGGATACAGCCCCGGCGGACGGGATTTAAAACGCGGCCTGTGACGCACATCGTAGGCGATGCTGATAACATGATACTCCTCCCCATCAAGGATTTCCCTGCCCGTGTATGTGTACGTAACCTGAATAGGAAAACGCACCGCCTCCTGAATCCTGTACGACCCGTTGAAATCGTGCACCTCTTCTCCCCCGGCGCTCCAGGACTCACCCTCAGACACATCCCGCCCCATAAAAACAGGAACATCCCGCACAATAGGCATAAAATACTCTTCGCCGATCGTATACCTGCCCAGCTCATCACGCGAAAAAACGCTCTCATAGATTTTCCCCCAGGAAAACACCCTGTGGCTGCCACGCGCCTCCTCGGACGTCTGAAACGTACAGGAATGAATCCCCGACCCGCCATCCACACCCGTCACTTCCACAGCAATACGATTCAGAATCTTCGCCGTATGCGACAGAACCCCGTCAATATACACAGTCTCATTCACCGTTGACAGAATCCTGTATTTATCACCAGCCGCGTAACGGTAACGGAAATCCTCCCCCCGCAGCGGCCCCGCCAGAACAAAAAAAACAACCAGACACAAATATTTCACAGCCGGCATTCGCATTTCTATCTCCAGAGAAAAAGTATATTCCAAGTTCCACAGCATGACAATAACACACGGATAATTTTGGGCGCATTTTTTACGTTTTGGGAATTTGCGCCGCAAATTCCCTGACCGTAAAAAAACGGGCTTTCTGCTCCAAGTCCTCGGATATGCCAATGCCAATCCT
>JAISAF010000327.1 GCA_031266855.1 Spirochaetales bacterium | reverse complement strand
ACTTGCGCATACGCAATTCCGCTTAAAGCCGCTGGCGCCCGCGCAAGGGATTGCAGCGGAAAGCCCGCAGGATTTGCATGAGCAAATCCGAGGACTTGGAGCGGAAAGCCCGGTTTTTTTGCCCGCGGCGCGGGCAAAAAAACGCGTCCATACCGCTATAGGATTATGCCGGTTGTAAGTTCTCCGCGAGGATGCGCATAACAGCGTCGAAATCTATGGGTTTGGCGATATGCCCGTTCATGCCCGCGTCAAGGGCGCGCTGAACAACTTCCCGGTAGGCGTTAGCTGTTATCGCGATAATAGGGACTCCCGTGGCGTCGGAACGCTGGAGAGCCCTGATACGCCGCGAGGCCTGGTAGCCGTCCATATTCGGCATCTGTATATCCATGAAAATAATATCGTAATGGTTTTCGGGCGAGATGGTAAACTTTTCCAGAACATCGTTCCCGTCGCAGGCTTCATCGATGCACAGATGCGTTTCCGCAAGCAGCTCCTTGAGAATGATACGGTTTATGTCAACGTCCTCCGCCAGCAGAAGGTGTTTCCCGCTGAAATCCAGCGCCGGCTCAGGCTTGCGCGTTTCATCGTCGAGAGTCTCTTCGGTTTTTTCCAGTTGAATGGTAAAAGTAAAGGTGGAACCTATATTCGTTGTGCTGTGCACGCTGATATGGCCGCCCATCATTTCCACAAGGCTCTGGCTTATGGCAAGCCCCAGGCCGGTACCGCCGTAGTGCGCGGAAATGCTGTTGTCGGCCTGCTCGAAAACTTTGAATACCCTGGAAAGCTGATCCCCGTTCATGCCGATTCCGGTATCCTTCACCGTAAAGTTTATAGCAATCCGGGTATCCGGCCCGGCTTCGGTAGCGGTAGTTTCGGCGGCGGCGGCGGCACTGGCAACAGCGGTAGCCCCGGCAGTAGTAGCAACGGCCCCGGCGGCGATGATTTCGGCGGCAGCTTCGCTAGTGGCGGTGAACTCTATCCGCCCGCCCTCCGGCGTAAACTTAACGGCATTCCCAAGAAGGTTAATAAGAACCTGTTTCAGACGCAGCCTGTCCCCCCGCACGACCGAGGCGGGCAGGGAATCAAAAGCGCTTACAAGCGTAATATGTTTTTCCGCGCAGCGCAGACGGATAATATTCGCTACTTCCTGCATGGCCGCCCGCAGGTGGAACGGCTCGCTCATCAAAGAGAATTTGCCGGACTCGATCTTCGACATATCCAGAATGTCATTCAGAATATCCAGAAGATGCGAAGACGCAGTAGAGATCTCCTTAAGCGAGGAATTGACTTTTTCCTGTTCCACCGTTTTACGCGCAATCGCGGTCATCCCGATAATAGCATTCAAAGGCGTGCGTATCTCATGACTCATCCGCGCCAGAAATTCGCTCTTCGCGTTGGAAGCCACCCGCGCGGCCGCAGTCTGGACTTCCAGCTCCCGCGTACGCTCGCGAACCGTATCCTCAAGCCGCTTGTTTGAATCACGCAGCTTTACCGTCATCCCGTTGAACGACTCCGAAAACTCACCAAGAAAATCAACCCGCTGGGAAAAATCCCCACTGGCAACCTGCTGCGTCTGCCAGGTCAAATGCCGCAGATTTGACTGAAACGCCTTCAAGTTAGACAGAAGGAAACCCTTACCCGAAACAAACTGCCGCAGGTCTCCCCTGCTCAGCGCCGCCGTAAGCGTCCGCAAATCCATAAGAGAAGCGCACAGCTTTTTGAAAATCTCATTTTCCCGCAACGCCGCGTCCGCCGGACCTGTGCCCGCAGCAATATCCGCAGGTAAAACAGGAGCGGTAACCAGAGTATAAATAAAATCAAGCAGCTCATTAGCTATACAGGCGCCGCCACTCATGCCCCTATCCTCAAAAAGAAAATTTCCGTTTTAATCCGCCTTCGCCCCGGCTTCCGCCACCCCGGTTTCCACCGTTCCTGTTTCCACCACCCCGGTTTCCGCCGCCCCGGCTTCCGCCTTGGTAACAAGAAACCGGCAGGTCCTCGCGCCAGTACACCAGCAATCAATCTCTTTCGCGTTCCAGTTCTCCTGCGTAAAACTCTCCATAAGCGCCGCTATAAAACCCTCATCGTAAATACACGTCTCATAATCAAGCTGAGGCAACCCCGAACAATCCAAATCCTCATCAACAGTAAGAACCAGCCTCCCCTCATCCAGCTTCGCCTCCTCAACACGCAACAACCCAATCTTCTTCTCCCTCAAAAACCGCTGCGTCTTACTAATAAACTCCTCAGCAGAAGAAACCGGATAAATATACCTCTCATAAAAACACTTCCCCGCAAGTTTCCCCGCCTCATAAAAAAGACGATCCGCCGCCTGCGTCCCATACATCCGCTCCATTACATCCCGAAGCGTAAACTGCATAAGCCTATACAACTCAAGATCCATATCCTTCCCCAGATTCGGCCTACCCAACCCAATATCGCCAATAAGATCCCAGCTAAATTCATACTTTTTCATTTATACTCCCTCACGAACTACCAAATTGTAAATACTTTTATCATACAAAACTCACTATACCATGAAACATCTCAAATGAGCAAGAAGAACCTGAAAAAGAGTACAGCATAAACTCAAAGCAGGAATCCGCACCCCCTGATTTTGGGCGCATTTTTTTTGCCCGCGCCGCGGGCAAAAAAAACCGGGCTTTCCGCTCCAAGTCCTCGGATTTGCCAATGCAAATCCTGTGGGCTTTCCGCTGCAATCCCTTGCGCCGCACCAGCGGCGGACAGCGGCCCCGCGTATGCGTCGCATACGCGGGGCCGCGCCTGTAACCGCGCGCCGCGATTTTTGTTCGCAAAATCGGGGGGGGTTTGCGCCGAGCGCAAACCATCGCGCGGCGCACGGGTTGCGGGGTGGTGCCAGGGACGGTTTTGCGTTTGGCGGGATAGCGT
>JAISAF010000278.1 GCA_031266855.1 Spirochaetales bacterium | reverse complement strand
CGTAGGGGCGCTGGCCCTGGCGCTTCTGATATAGTTTTCCGGTTGTATGAAATTTTACTGTTAGGCGCATTTTTGGCGCTTCGCGCCAAAAACCGGGCTTTCCGCTCCAAGTCCTCGGAAAGCGCCGATGCGCTTTCCTGCGGGCTTTCCGCTACAATCCCTTGCGCGCGCACCAGCGGCTATAGCTATGCCGTAAAAGCGGACCCGCGGAATTGCCTCACGGCAATTCCGCGGCCTTATTCTCAAGCTGCCGGCTGGCAATTGTTCAATCCAAAATTGAATGATATAAAAATAATAAATCCATCAGCTTTTATATATAAATGAATTGGAGGAGTAATTATGTATGCTGAAATGGCCCCGCGCGAAAAGGGTATGAAAATTTTAATAAAAAACCTGGGCCGGGTCGAGGCAGAACGCTTTATCAGCCTGATTATACGGGATCCATTCGATTATACAGAATGACAAAGGAATCTATTCAATGATATGTCTGTAAAAGAATTGAGTAATTTGGCGATGAAAGAATATAAAAATGAAGGGAATCTCTAAAAACCTCCGGTCGCTGTTCCTGGTAAATAAAGGAGAAAATTGCCTTTAGAAACATCTCTACACACTATAAACACTATAAGGAAATGACAATTTTCTCCTGTGTAATACCGATAGTTTTTAGAACTTCCCTTTTTTGACTTCTCCGGCTTAGCGGTTATACTTCTTTCTGATTTCTCTGGATTCACGTTTATACCTGAAAAATTTCCCAGCGTTTACCTTGCGTAGTTTTCGGTAAGCGCCTTTTCCGCGTTTTCGATCCAGCGGCGGTAGACCCTGTGGATTCTGTCGCCCGCCGGATCGGCGTCTATGCCGTTACTGCCTATGTATTCAAACCAGTATTCATCCGTCCAGTAGCACAGCCGGATTTGTACCCATTGAGAGCCGCGGGTGTATTTATACATGAGCTCTCCCTGATTGTCTTCCAAAACCTGATATTCCAGGCTGCGCGCCATAGCCAGCGCAGCGGCGCGGAATTTTGTCATATCAAGAGGGCCGCGGAGGGTTACGCCCTGGATGATTTCAAAATTACCGGGCCGGGCGGGCGTCTTTCTTACAGGTTTCCCCGCGGGACCAGCGCTTACAATGGCGGACGCGGCGGGGGAAAGAGACGGCGGCAAGACACCCCTTCCCCCGGCGCCGGTAAGGGAAGCCAGAATCCTGTCCTGCCCGACATTCGCGCTTTGCATACCCTGAATTTCCGCGGTCTGTACCGCGATGGCGCGGAGCCGCAAACGGTAAAAATCCCCCAAAAGACCGATGGAGCCGGAAAAAATAGTCTGCGCGCCCAGCAGTTTACCGATGGACTGCGCGGTGTCATCGTCAACTTCCCCGGAAATCTGAAACTTGAGTTCCTTCCGTATGGACTCCAGGTTCTGCCTGTCCACGACTGTAACTTTTCCGCTGTTTACCAGATTGGCCGTAAATTCCTCGATAATGTATTCCGCCATGCGTCCGGAATCCGCGCTGATGTTCAGGACAACAACCTTGGACTTTGCGGGCAGCCGGCCGGTGAAATATTGCGTTATATTGGCAAGCGCGTCGTCCAGGGTAACAATATTCTGGGAAAAGCCGAAAGCCGCGCCGAACATCAGAATAAGCGGAAGAAGGATTTTTCGTTTCATACACGTATCTCCCTAAACCCCTGCGCGCAGGGGGAAATAAGTCTAAAAACCTGTTCAATATCTGGAAAACCCCTGGGTGCGCACGAAACTTGACCCGCAGATTTTTTTAACCGCGAAGCCTGCGAAGTCAAAAAAGTTTTCATTCAAATTACTCAAACCCTGGGCCAGCCCGCCATTCTTTCCTGGAAATTTTGTACCATATCTTTTCCCCTCCTTCCTTCCTTCCTTCTTTTGCTTCTTCGCCCCTGCCCTTGCTTCTTCGCCCCTGCCCTTGCTTCTTCGCCCTTGCCCTTGCTTCGTCGCCCCTGCCCGTCTTCGCCCTTGCCAGTTTTCGGCTTCGCGGTAAATTTTCTTTGCGGTACAATATGATCATCTCCTTTCGAATTGCGGGTCAAGTTTAGGGTGCGCAATGGGATTGAAGCGGAAAGCCCGCAGGATTTGCATGGGCAAATCCGAGGACTTGGAGCGGAAAGCCCGGTTTTTTGCCCGTGGATTCCACGGGCAAAAAATGCGCCCAAATTCCGAATTACAAATGGATTTTTGAACAGGCTCTAATAGGTGATGTAGCTGTAGCCGATCATGAGGTGCAGGAAGTCTTTGGAGAGGTAACCGTCCGGGCTTATGTCGCTCAAACTTTTGGAATACCGCAGGAGGAGTTTTATGCCTTTGCCGAGAGACTCGCCGAAGTCGTATCCCGCGTCTATATAGAAGTTAAAAAACGGCTGGAGCTTTACTACGTCATTACCGTTCGCGGAGCCATAGCTGTCATTTGCATCGGTCAGATTAATAAGAGGAATCGACAGGGAAAAACCGCCGCCGAAAATGAGTCCGCCTGAGGGGCTTACGTAGACTCCCGCCGGAAGAGTCAAACAGATAGCCGATACATCAACATCCAGTGAATAACCGCTCCCGGACCAACTGTATGGCGTAGAAAAATAGTCAAGGGTAGCGCCGCCCATGACGCCCACAATATTGCTGAAAAAGTAACCGACTTTTCCGCCCACCTCGAATTCAAAACCAGCGCCGGAAGACGCCCCATCCGTCTCTCCCCAGGAGGTTCCTATGCCCACTTCAAATTCGAGCGGTTTGTCCCCCTCCTCATACGCGGACGCCTGCGACGCCAGGACGGCAAGCACACACACCATTACAAGAAGCCTTTTTATCATCATGTTCCTCCATTACATAAACGTTGAGTTAAAACTAAAGTTTAACTTTGCGAATATATATTGCCATAGGAGATAATTATTGTCAATAGATGATTGAAGATATTTCCTACGGCACTATTTTATATTTATGGAGATAAATGAGCAGGTAGAGTTTATCATTGACCGTATTAAAAAAGTGCGCCGGGCCAGGAAGATTTCCCAGCTTCAACTGTCAATCAGGGCCGATATCTCCCAGAGTTTTCTCGCGAGCCTTGAATCCGGCAAAAAACAGCCTTCCGTACTTACCATCATAAAAATCGCTCAGGCTCTTGGGGTCAATCCCGGCGATCTGTTCCCCCGCCCTGTGCATGACAATGAAGATGTCAGAGAAGAAATCAAAGACGAGATAAAGCGGCTTCTGGAAAAACTATAATTTCCGCAGGGGTTAT
>JAISAF010000170.1 GCA_031266855.1 Spirochaetales bacterium | reverse complement strand
ATAAGCAGGGACATATACGTGAGGGAGAGTCCCAGCGTTAGGCCGAATCCCGGAAGTTTCGCGGTGTTTTTCTTTTTCGTAAATGGTTTCATACTAAAGTATTCCTTTTGGTTTTCATGCTTTTGGGCGCGTTTTTTTGCCCGCATGCGCGGGCATAAAAACCGGGCTTTCCGCTCCAATTCCTCGGAAAGCGCCGATGCGCTTTCCTGCGGGATTTCCGCTACAATCCCTCGCGCGCGCACCAGCGGCAAACATAAAGCCGTAAACGCACGGTACACACGGACGGCCCAAAAATGCCGCCCCCGGAATCCCTCGCGCGAATGGCAGCTTGAGAACCAGTTCCCTGAATTGCCGTGGCAATTCAGGGGTAACTAATTGCTTTTGGCAATTAGCTGCGCGCAACCAGGCGGTCGCAATTTTGTCGAGACAAAATTGCGGGGTTTGCCACCCGGCACAGCGCGTTACGCGCTGTGCCGGTCTTTATCACCAACCGGCTGCCGTCCCCAGCGGCAAACATAAGGTGCGTAAACGCACGCCCGCGAAACCGCTTCGCGATTTCGCGGGCAGCAAGTTATGCGCAATTTATTTAATAAAGCAAATTGCGCATAACTTTATTTCGGTACACACGGACGGCCCACAAACGCCGCACAACCAGTCGGTCGCAATTTTGTTCTGACAAAATTGCGTGGTTTGCCACCATGCACAGCGCGTTAGGCGCTGTGCACGTATTTATCACCAACCGGCTGCCGCCACCACGATTACAGTCCGCGGCCAGTCTCCCCCGCACGGCATAACTTAGCCCCTGGGCCGCGCAAAGGGCTGGTCGCAAAATTGCGTCGCAATTTTGCTGCTCGCCCATGCAGCCTGGATTGCAGCGGAAAGCCCACAGGATTTGCATGAGCAAATCCGAGGACTTGGAGCGGAAAGCCTGTTTTTTTGCCCGTGGCTTCCACGGGCAAAAAATGCGCCCGTTTCTTATTTCTTTTTCAGTTCCGTGATGATGTTGTCAAAAATCGCGTTGTCGCCGAAATACTCGTCGTGAACTTTCCGCCAGCCGCCGAAGTAATCGTCTATGGTGATGAGCCTGAGCGTGGGAAACTGCGTGGCGTACTCCTGCGCCACCTCCGGGTCGGAGGGCCGGTAGTAATGCTTGCCCGCAAGCCGCTGGCCTTCCTTGGAGTAGAGGTAGGAGAGATACTCCCTGGCGGCGTCCAAAGTGCCGTGCCTGGACACAACCGAGTCAACCCAGGAGACCGTTGGCTCGGCAAGGATGCTGAGGGAGGGAACGACGATTTCAAACTTCCCTTTGCCCAGTTCGTTGATGGAAAGAAAGGCTTCGTTTTCCCAGGCGAGAAGAACATCCCCCAGGCCGCGCTGCACGAAGGTATTGGTCGATCCGCGCGCGCCGGAATCCAGAACCGGGACATTGGCGTAGAGCTGCCTGACAAAATCATGGGCACTGGCGGCGCTGCCGTATTTTTCTTTGGCAAAGGCCCAGGCCGCGAGGAAATTCCACTGCGCTCCGCCGGAGGTCTTGGGGTCGGGCGTGATAACCGCGACACCGGGTTTTACCAGGTCGTCCCAGTCCCTGATGTTTTTGGGGTTCCCCGCGCGTACCAGAAAAACGATGGTCGAGGTATAGGGCGAGCTGTTTTTTGGCAGCCTCGACTGCCAGCCCGGATCGATGAGGCTGGCCTTGTCGCCTATCTGCATAATGTCGTAGGCAAGGGCCAGGGTAACGACATCCGCCTCGTTGCCTTCGATAACGCTCCGCGCCTGCCCGCCGGATCCGCCGTGGGACTGCCGTACCTGTACGCTGACGCCGGTTTTTTCCTTATAGTATTTCGCGAAAACCTCGTTGTATTCCCGGTACAGCTCGCGCGTCGGGTCATACGAAACATTCAGGAGCGATACTTCCCCGGGCGCGGAGGCGGCGCCAGAGGCCGCGGTATCACTTGAACCGGAGGCGAAAACAGAAGCCACCGCCGCAAGCAGCAGGGCAGCCAGGACTGTTGTTTTTTTTAGGAATTTCATACAGTTTCTCCTTGAGAATAATTCATAGTTAAACTATGTATTTAGTATTATATATACCGGAAAAATAATGTCAAGCCCTTCTGTACGAATTCGCGAAAATTTTGGTTTGGTATGTTTATTGGGAATTGGTGAAACTATGCGGGTTTGGGCGCGTTTTTTTGCCCGCTCCGCGGGCAAAAAAACCGGGCTTTGCGCTCCAAGTCCTCGGAAAGCGCCTTTGGCGCTTTCCTGTGGGCTTTCCGCTGCAATCCCTCGCGCCGCACAGCGGCTGGCACATGTCTTAAAACCAAGCCGGTTATGCGCAATTTGCTTTGCAAATTGCGCATAACTTATCTTCCTGCCGGAAATACGTTATGCGTAATTCTGTGCCCCGGTTCCAAAGCCGCCGTTTACTGCCATTTCAGGATGGGGCGGGACGGGCTGGCTCCGCTCATTTTCCATACAGTGCTGAAATCCCAGCCGCGGGCTGTATATGTTGCCTCAAGCGCCAAATCGGAACTGCTTTTGTTTTCGCCGTCCTGTCCGCTGGCGTTAGAACTGCCGCTCATGGCGCTGTTGGCGATGTTATTACTCAGGGAAAAATCTGTCTCTCCCGCAATGCGGTGAGTCTCTCCTGCCCCGCCAGTAACTGACACGGACAGGGCCGCGCAGACAGTGATACTGCCGGATCCCGTGCCCTCCACTTTAGCGCTTCCCGCTATGCTCCCCGCTCTTTTTTTGGAGCCTGAACCAGCGATGATGTTCCCCGACGCGTAACAGCACTCTATAGTAATAGTGGAGGCGTCCACAATATTGAAATGACCCGCGATACCGCCGGCATCGGCTGACGCTCCTGCGCTGGCGGAAATCTCTCCGATGGAGTAACAGTCCGTAATCTCAGTTTCTTTATAGCTGGTTCCCGCTATGCCGCCAGCCCTGGCGTCGTCTGACACAGAAGTAGCGCTTACCGTTCCAGAGGAGTAACTTTTTCGTATCACCTTAAGACTGTCGCCTCCAAGGTGTCCGGCAAGTCCGCCGGCCGCGCTGGAGTCTGTAGTAGACGAGGCGCTTACATTGCCACTAACATAACAGTTTTCAATGATTCCCTCCTCCTGCGAACCAACCAGTCCGCCTGTTTGGTTCATAGTGCTGCCGGAAACTTTCACATCCCCGCTTACAAAACTGTTTGCAATAAAGCAACCGTCTGCGCAGCCCGCCAATCCGCCTATGTAATCCTCATTGCCGCCGGAGACTTTTACACCCCCTGACATGGAACAGCCGGTTATGGAACTTCCTTCCCACAGTGTGCCCGCAATGCCGCCCAGCATAAGTGTATCAGTGGATGAGGCATTCACCTTCAGCCTCCCGCCGGAGATGTTTATGTTTGTAAACGCCGTGTTTAGGGCGATAGCGGCGACAGTTCCAAAAAGCTGTAGCTGATCCGCCGCTGTGGAAGTTATTACGAATGAGGAACCCGGGCCTATCGTAATATTCATATCTTTTATGGTGGCGTTTTCAGTATAGGCAAATAAACCCCTGGCGATGATACCGCCGGTAACACTCCCTTCTGCCGCAAACGGAGCGGATGAAATATCAAGCCCGGAAGAAAAGCTTCTTACAGCTATGCTGCTTGCGGTTGTGCTGTTTATAATTATGCTGTGCCCCTTACCGTCGAAGGTTCCGGTAAAGGGGGCGTTTCCGCTCCCTATGGGCGTCCAATTGGAAGGAAGGATAATATCGGCTGTAAGCTCATAGTTCCCGTTCAGGGGATAGCCCTGTGTACCAATTTTCATTAGATCGTTAGCGCTGCCGACAGATCCGGCAGAACCGGAATCATCATCGCCGCCGGAATCGCAACTCCAGAAAGCGCATAACGCTATCAATGCCGCGATAACGGCAAAAACTATCGTATAATTCTTTTTCATTGCACATAACTCCTTGAATCAAGCGGCCCACCCTGAAAAAACACAGGAGGCCA
>JAISAF010000168.1 GCA_031266855.1 Spirochaetales bacterium | reverse complement strand
TAAGGATGTGGAGGTGTAAGAGCCTGTCCAAAACCCCATTTGTAATTTATTTGGGCGCATTTGCGGCGTAACACGCCGCAAACCGGCGGTCGCAATTTTGTTCTGACAAAATTGCGGGGTTTGCCACCAGGCGCGCAGCGTAGCGGAGCGCACGGAGCTATCACTACCGGCTGCCAGCGGCAGCTTGAGAATAAGGCCAGGAAATTGCCTGTGGCAATTTCCCGGGCGCGGCGTTTTTAGGCTGTCCGTGTGGACCGGAACCGGGTTATGCGCAATTTGTTTTATTAAATAAATTGCGCATAACCTACCGTCCGCGAAATCGCGAAGCGGTTTCGCGGACGTGCGTTTACGCACCTTATGTTTGCCGCTGGTGCGCGCGCGAGGGATTGTAGCGGAAATCCCGCAGGAAAGCGCATCGGCGCTTTCCGAGGAATTGGAGCGGAAAGCCCGGTTTTTTTGCCCGCGCATGCGGGCAAAAAAACGCGCCCAAAAGAATGAAAACCAAAAGGAATACTTTAGTATGAAACCATTTACGAAAAAGAAAAACACCGCGAAACTTCCGGGATTCGGCCTAACGCTGGGACTCTCCCTCACGTATATGTCCCTGCTTATTTTTATTCCCTTGAGCGCTCTCGTTATTTATTCGGCGCGCCTGTCTTTCGCGGATTTTTGGGCCATTATTTCGGATGAGCGGGTTGTAACATCGTTCAGGATTTCCTTCCTGTCGACTTTCCTCGCCGCGGCTTTTAACTTTGTCTTTGGCCTGATTCTGGCCTGGGTACTGAGCCGCTACGATTTTTTTGGTAAAAGGATTATTGACGCGCTTATCGACCTGCCTTTCGCGATTCCCACGGCTGTGGCGGGAATATCCCTGGCATACATTTTTTCCACGAACGGGATTCCGGGTTCCATTCTGGAGAAATTCGGCATTCAGATCGCCTTTTCCAAGGCGGGTATTGTTATTGCGCTTATCTTTATCGGTCTTCCTTTTGTGGTACGCACGGTGCAGCCTGTTATCGCGGAGCTGGACAAGGAACTGGAAGAAGCCGCAAGCAGCCTGGGGGCGGACTTCTACCAGATATTCGGCAAAATTATTTTTCCGTCCCTCCTGCCCGCGCTTCTTACCGGGTTCGCGCTGGCCTTCGCCCGCGGGCTGGGCGAATACGGTTCCATTATATTTATTTCCAGCAACATGCCTTATGAAACCGAAATCGTTCCCCTGCTTATTGTAAAAAAACTCCTGCAATTTGATTACCGGGGCGCGAGCGCTATCGGCGTAACTATGCTCGTCTGCGCTTTCGCGCTGCTCCTGCTGATTAATTTCCTGCAAACCCGCGCGGGAAGGAGGAAAAAGAATTGAGTGATTTGAAACCCGTTGCCGCGCGGCCTAACAGGGAACCGCTTTGGATTAAGCCGGTTCTGCTGGGCGTTTCCCTGCTGTTTCTGGCGGTATTTATTTTTACCCCGCTTGTTACGATTTTTTCCCAGGCTTTCAGCTCCGGGGGCAGGGCCTACCTTGGCTTCCTGAAGGAACCGGACATCTTCGCGTCCATCAGGCTGACGCTTATAACGGCCCTTGTATGCGTTCCGGTAAACACTGTTTTCGGCCTTATGCTGGCCTGGGCCATCACCAAATTCAATTTCCGGGGCAGGAATATTCTGATTACCCTGATTGAAATTCCCTTTGCCATATCGCCGGTTATCGCGGGCCTTTTATTCATTTTTCTGTTCGGCTCCTTCGGCTGGTTCGGCTCGTGGCTTATGGCGCATAACATAAAAATCGTATTCGCGGTTCCCGGCATTTTCCTGGCAACGGCCTTTGTTACGTTTCCCTTTGTGGCCCGCGGGCTTATCCCCCTGATGCGGGAAATGGGCCGGGACGACGAGGAAGCCGCCCTGACGCTGGGCGCAAATGGCCTGCAAATCTTTTTGAAAATTACCCTGCCCAATATCAAGTGGGGGCTTCTTTATGGCGTCATTCTTACCAACGCCCGCGCTATGGGCGAGTTTGGCGCGGTGGCAGTTGTTTCGGGCCTTATACGGGGCATCACAACAACCATGCCCCTGTATATCGACATTCTGTACAACGAGTACCAGTTCGCCGCGGCTTTCGCGCTGGCATCGCTGTTGACCCTGCTTGCGCTATTAACCCTGATTGTGAAAACAATAATCGAGCGCTTTATCTCGCTCCAGCGCAAAAACTCTTCTTTCTAGTTTGTGGACTAGTTTGACTAGTTTATGGAAATTTCACTTTAAGGAATTACTTTAAGGAATGGATAATGAGTATAGAAATTACGAACATAAGTAAAAAGTTTGGCGAGTTCACCGCCCTGGACAGCATCAGCCTGAGCATCCCATCAGGGGAAATTACCGCCCTCCTGGGGCCCTCCGGTTCGGGGAAGACGACACTCCTTCGCATCATCGCGGGACTTGAAGTCCCCGATACCGGAACTATCGGTCTGTTTGGGGAAGACGCCACCAGCAAGCGCACCAAGGACCGCAGGGTCGGTTTTGTGTTTCAGCATTACGCGCTATTCAAACACATGAGCGTGTTTGAAAACATTGCCTTTGGTCTGCGCGTCAAGCCGCGCGCGCTGCGGCCCGGCAAACAGGAAATCCGCGACAGGGTTTTCCGGCTTTTGTCCCTGGTACAGCTTGAGTCCCTGGCAAACCGTCTGCCCTCGGAGCTTTCCGGCGGACAGAAACAGCGCGTAGCCCTGGCGCGGGCGCTCGCCGTCGAACCCCAGGTACTTCTTCTGGACGAACCTTTCGGCGCGCTCGACGCCAAGGTCCGGCAGGAACTGCGGCGCTGGCTGCGCTTTCTCCACGACGAGATTCACATTACCAGCGTCTTTGTTACCCACGACCAGGAGGAAGCCCTTGAGGTGTCGGACAACATTGTTATCCTGAACAGGGGCCGGATAGAGCAGACCGGCACGCCGGAGGAGGTCTACGACCATCCCGCCAATCCTTTTGTATACGGCTTTCTAGGCAATGTAAACCTGTTCCACGCGCGGCTTGATAAAGGCGTTCTGCGGCTGGACTCAACCGAAAGCATAACCCGGAAGGATACGGAAGTTTCATTTTTCGTGCGGCCCCACGATGTAGGCATCAGCCTTTCCAATGACAGCGGCAAAGGCATCGAAGCGGAAATCACCGGCCACAGGATTCTGGGCAACAGAGTGCGTGTGGAACTGCGAACACGGGAAGGCGGCAAGGCGATCGAGGCCGACATCGGCAAAAAGGAGTGGGCGGCCGTCCGCGAACAGGAGCGCGGAAGCGTGTATATCGTTTTCTCCGGCGCGAAGATTTACTCAAAGGATGAAGTCTGGAGCGACTACACAATATAAGGCATCGGCATTTACTTTTGTATAATAGCGCATTTTTTGCGGTTTGGGAATTTGCGCCGCAAATTCCCAAACCGCAAAAAACCGGGCTATCCGCTGCAAGTCCTCGGATTTGCCAATGCAAATCCTGTGGGCTTTCCGCTACTATCCCTTGCGCCCCACGGGCTAACTGTCGCCGTAAAAGCGGAACCGCAAAATCGCTCCGCGATTTTGCGACTAACCGACCTCCTGCTCGGCGTAGTCTCCAGACTACGCCGCACTAAAAGCAAGCGTCCACGCTTGCAAGCCTTAAAACCAGCCCGCGGAATTGCCTCACGGCAATTCCGCGGCTTTTTTTTGTGCTGCCGTGCGGCAGCCGGGCCGGCCGTTCCGCGTAAAGAACACTTGCAAAATTGCTTATGCAATTTTTTCAGGTCTGCTTGTACGGCCTGCTACAGGAGA
>JAISAF010000167.1 GCA_031266855.1 Spirochaetales bacterium | reverse complement strand
GCGAGCATTGCAAGCATAAAATTTTCGCGGCTTCCATTGAGTATACCGAAGACGGCAGACTGGAAGTCATTGATTCGCTTTTTGCCACGTACATAAAAAATACAACGGAAATCCTCGCGAAAAACCGGCCCGACCTGAAATCGGTGTTTCATGACAATTCCGGTGTCGTGGAGTTTAACGGGGATACTCTTGTCTGCATCAAGGCGGAAACGCATAACTCTCCTTCGGCCCTGGATCCTTATGGCGGGGCTATAACGGGTATCGTTGGCGTCAACCGTGACATTCTGGGAACAGGTATGGGCGCACGGCCCATTTTTAACACAAACGTCCTGTGCTTTGGCGAGCCGGATACTCCACGCGGGGCTGTCCCCCAGGGCCTTATTCCTCCGCGGGAAGTCCTGGGCGGCGTACATCATGGCATTGTTGATGGCGGGAATCAGTCGGGTATTCCCGTTGTGGCGGGGGGCTTTTTGTTTGACGAAAGTTTTACTGGCAAGCCTTTGGTTTTTTGTGGAACAGGCGGTATCCTGCCAGCGAAGATAAATGGCAGGCCCTCCTGGGAGAAAAGTATTGAGCCTGGCGACCTTGCTGTTATGGCGGGGGGGCGTATAGGGAAGGACGGTATTCACGGGGCAACTTTTTCTTCCGCCGCGCTGGACGAGGAAAGTCCCACTTCCGCCGTGCAGATCGGCGATCCCATTACACAGAAGAAGCTGACGGATTTTCTGCTGGAGGCCCGGGACCTTGGTTTGTACAAGGGCATTACCGACAATGGCGCGGGCGGCCTGTCTTCGTCGCTGGGCGAGATGGCGCAAAGCTCCGGCGGCGTGCGTATCGATTTGGACAAATGCCCCTTGAAATACTCCGGGCTTGCTCCCTGGGAAATCCTGGTTTCGGAAAGCCAGGAACGCATGAGCTTTGCCGTCGCGCCTTCGGCGGCGGAGGCGTTTATCGGCCTTGCGAAAAGGCGGGGTGTGGAGGCTTTTGTTGTCGGGCAGTTTACCGATTCGGGTTTTGTGGACATCGTGTACGGGAATAAAACCGCGGGGCTTCTGGGCCTGGAATTCCTTCATGCGGGGCTGCCGAAAATGAGGCTGAAGGCGGAGTGGAAAACTCCGAAGGCGGCGGCGCGCCGCGCCGCGGGTACGGGCTCCGGCGGGGATGGGGATTCCGGCGGTTTTGGTGGTGTCGGCGATGCTGGCGGATTTAAGGAAATTTTTTTGAAGCTTCTGGCCGAACCGAATATAGCGTCCAAGGAGGCGCTTATCAGGCAGTACGACCACGAGGTGCAGGGCGGTTCCGTGGTAAAGCCTTTTACGGGAGTCCGGGCCGACGCCCCTACAGACGGCGGCGTGCTGCGGCCATGCTATGATTCGTCCCGCGGCCTTACAATTACCCACGGCATTTGCCCCCGGCTTTCCGGGCTGGATACCTACGATATGGCTGTTGCCGCCGTGGACGAGGCCTACCGGGCGCATATCGCGCTGGGCGGAGACCCGGACAGGGCTTCCGCGCTGGATAACTTCTGCTGGCCCGATCCGGTGCAGTCCGCGGACACGCCCGACGGGACATACAAACTTGCCCAGCTTGTGCGCGCCTGCCGGGGACTGCGCGACGCCTGTCTTGCGTATAACCTGCCTCTTATTTCGGGCAAGGACTCCATGAAAAACGACGCCCGCATCGGGGGCAGAAAAGTTTCCGTAAAGCCCACGCTGCTGGTAACGGTTATGGGCATTATTCCCGACTGCGCCAAAGCCCTGACAACGGACTTCAAGGAGGCGGGGGATTATATTTATCTTTTGGGCGCGGGGGATGGCAGCCTGGGCGGGAGTTTCTATGAAAAGCTGCGGGGTACCAGCGCGGAGGCTGCTTCCAGGGCAAATCCGGTAGAGGCGGCGAAACTGTACCGGGCCTTTTACGCCGCCACCTCGAAGAGTCTTGCCGCCTCCTGCCACGACGTTTCCGACGGCGGGCTTGCCGTCAGCCTAGCCGAGTCCTGCCTGGGCGGCCGCTGTGGCGCGCGCGTATACCTTGAGGGGGATGCCCTGCGCGGGCTTTTCAGCGAGGCCCCTTCGCGGCTTGTGGCGGGCGTACAGCCGGAAAACGCCGCCGCCTTTGAAAGCCTCTTTGCCGGGCTTCCCTGCCAGCGCATCGGCGAAGTAACCCCAAGCGGCTGTCTTGAAATCCTGTGCGGCGGAAAGCCGGTACTGCGGGCGGACATAAACGAAATAGAAGACGCCTGGAAAAGTTTCTCCAGGGGATTGTAAGTCAGGGCACCTTTTTGGGCCGCCCCCGGCGGCCCAAAACCGGGCTTTCCGCTCCAAGTCCTCGGATTTGCCAATGCAAATCCTGTGGGCTTTCCGCTACAATCCCTGGCGCGCGCACCAGCGGCGAAAAAAGGCGCCATTTCTGACTGAAAAAGGGGAGTGCTGCGGGTCTTGATTTTTCCCTTTTTCACCGCTTGACCGAATCTCAATTCCTATTTATATTTTTACGAAATACAGCAAATTATTTTATTCGTATAGCAGGAGGAAAGCATGAAACTTCAACCAATCGGCGACCGAATCCTTTTGAAGGTGGAAGCGGCGGAGACAAAAACCGCTGGCGGCTTGATTATTCCTGACACGGCTCAGGAAAAAACCCAGACGGGGAAGGTTATTGCCGTGGGAGACGACAAGGACGCCATCAAGGTGAAGAAGGGCGACCGCGTGATGTTTGACAAATACGCGGGGACCAGCGTGAAACTCGACGGGGATGATCATCTTATCGTTAAGATGCAGGATATTATCGCCATAGTCGACTAAAGCGCTTTTTGAAAACACAGCAGGTTATTCCTGCAAGGCCATTCCTGGTATTCATGGGATGGCCTTTTTTTATAATGCTACAAGCTGCTGGTTTCGTTTTCAAATCATGCTGACCGGCAGGGCTTTTACGGTCTTTCGAAAGATACAGTTCCTCCACGCCGGGGTAGATAAGAGCCTGTTCAATAACTCATTTATAATTCGGAATTTGGGCGCATCTTTGGCGCTCCGCGCCAAAAACCGGGCTTTCCGGGACTCCGCTATCGCTACGGCCCCAGCGCTCCGCGCTGTGGCTGCTTCGCATCCCTCCAATGCGCCCGAAAACGGTCGCTTTCCGATAGGTATGGATTGTCGTGGGCGCTATCGCGCCCCCGGAATCCCTTGCGCTGCGCAGCGAGCGAATTTGCGAATGCAAATTCGCGACCAGCCCCCCGTGCTCGCCCAGGATTTTACCAGATATTGAACAGGCTCTAAGAACCGTTGTTTTGCCGACCTGACGGGACCCCGTTATGATAAGCGCCGGATACATTTTTGCCGTCCGTACAAAACTCCGTTTTTCCTGTACCGGATTTTTTTAAAAAATTTGACAGCTTCGTATCCTCATGATAATCTGATGACATTAGATATTGAGATGTCATAAGATTATGACGAATAAGGAGTAAAAAAATGATGAAGAGAAAAATTGTTTGCTCTCTGCTGTGCTTTTTGCTCGCAGGAGCGGTCTTCGCCGGCGGTAAGTCCGAAGGCGGAGCGGACAAGGCTTACAACCTCAAGTTCAGCAACTTTGTCAGTGCGCAGCACGCCATCGGCGTTGCCATTGACCGCTTTTGCTCTACGGTTACCGAGAAAAGCGCCGGAAAAGCCAAAGTTACCGCTTACCACAACTCGGAGCTGGGAAGCCTGCGCGAATCGACCGAAAACGTCCAGATGGGCGGTACGATCGATTTCGTCATCAACAGTCACGGAGCCCTGGCGGTATTCCAGCCTTCGAAAAGGTTCGCCATGTTCGAACTCTATTATGTGTGGAAAGATGTTGAAGACGGCCTGAAGTTCATGAATGGTCCCGAAGGCAGAAAAGAATGCGACCAGTACCTGGAGGAAACCGGTATGCTGGTTCTTACCAACGTGTACCAGGGGACCCGCCATGTTACCAACAGTATCCGCCCCGTAAAGATCCCCGCCGATATGAAGGGCCTGCGTCTGCGCGTTCCCGAAGCGGAAAGCTCGCTTGAAGGAATCAAAGCCATGAGCGGAACTCCCATTTCGATGTCGTTCTCCGAACTGTACAGCGCCATGCAGCAGAAAGTCGTGGACGGCCAGGAAAACCCCCTTGCCCAGATTAATGACTCCAAATTTTTCGAAGTACAAAACTACCTTTCCAGAACCGCCCACTCAATCCAGTACGGCGGTTTTGTAACCAATAACGAAAAGTTTACGGGCATGGGCGCCGATTTGCAGAAAGTGATTCAGGACGAAGCGAATGCCTGTATGCGCTATATGTCCGACGGTCTTATGAAGGCCGAAGAGGATCTGGCGAAAAGCCTTGCTCCCAAAATCGCTTTTAATGAAGTCGACAAGGCAGCTTTCATGACGGCCGCTGCTCCCATGCTGGACCAGTTCGCGAAGAAAATCGGGCCCGAAGCGGTAGCGCTCCTCGGAAAAATCCAGGCCGCCCAGAAGTAAAAATTGCAATAGCGGCATACCGGGCGGGGGATCACCGCCTTTGCCCTTTGCCGCCCCTGCGAAGGAGACCCGAGTGAAAAAACTTATAGTAGCGCTTGATAACGGTTTTGTGCGGCTGGTGCAGATCGGCGTTGTGATTCTGCTGGCGCTTATTACCGTATCGGCTTTTTGCGAAGTATGCGTCCGGTACTTTCTGCACGCGTCCCTGTTCTGGAGCGAAGAAACGGCCCGCTTTGGTTTTGTGTGGGCGGTTATGCTCGGAACGGCTTTAATGGAACGGGAAGGCGGCCATATCGGGTTAACCGTCATTAAAAAAATTTTCAAAAACAAGGCTGACGGATTTTTCGACGTGCTGGTTATCGCCTTCAAGCTTCTTTTCATGATTATCGTATTCGTGGGGGGCGTGACCCTGTGCCTGAAACAGTCGCGGCAGACGTCGCCCATGATAGGGCTGCCCATGTGGAGCATTTATATCGCGTTCCCGCTTTCGATGTTTTTTATGATTTTCTGGAATCTGACGGTGCTTTTCAAGCTTCGTCCTCAAAAGAAGGAGGGCGCGTAAATGATACTGCAATTTTTTCTGGTATTCGCGTTTTTCCTTATTTTGGGGCTTCCCATCGCGTATACGCTGGGAATGACGGCTGTTTTCCTTTTGTTTGTAAGCGATTCATTTACGCCGCTCCTGATTTCCCAGCGGGTATTCCTCGGCCTTAACTCGTTTCCGTTGTTGGCCATACCCTTTTTCATGCTGGCGGGAGAACTTATGGAACGCGGTCAGCTTACCGAAAAACTGGCCGAGTTTGCCAAAACGTTTGTACAGCACATTTGGGGAGGTCTGGGCCACGCGATAATTCTTACCGCCATGCTGTTTGCGACCATCTCCGGTTCCGGCTCGGCGACGACCGCGGCCATCGGATCCATTCTGTACAAGCCGATGAAGGACGTGGGCTACGAGGACGATTACGCCGGAGCGCTTATCGCGGCTTCCGGTTCTTTGGGGCCGGTAATCCCGCCGGGGCTGGCGTTTATCGTCTACGGCGTTATTACCAATACCTCGGTGGCGAAACTGTTCCTGTCGGGCGTCGTTCCCGGCGCCGCGTGCGGCCTGATTTTCATGGTGATGAACTACTTCCACGCGAAGAAAATGAACTACCCCCGCAGCACGGTGAAATCAACGTGGAAAGAACGGATTGTCGCGTTCAAAAAAGCCGTACCGGTGCTGATGATGCCGCTTATTATTTTCGGCGGGATCTTCGGCGGAGTGTTCACCCCGACGGAAGCGGCCTGCGTCGCCACGGTGTATGCGCTGCTCTACGCGATGCTTATTTCGAAGAGCCTCAAGTTTAAGGACATTCCGGGCGTTCTGGTCAAGTCAATGAAAATGACGGCGATGGTCGTTATCATCATGGCGTTCGCCTCGCCGGTAGGCTGGGCGATGGCGTACAACCAGCTTCCCCAGGCTATCGCAAAGGGAATGCTCGCCATCAGCGACAACGTGATGGTTCTGCTTCTTATCATCAACTTTATCCTGATTATCGCCGGTATGTTTATGGACGCTTTTACCGCCATCGTTATCCTCGCGCCGGTATTTCTGGCGGTGGTCGAGCCGTTGGGGATTACCCCGTTGATGTTCGGCCTTATCATGTGCTTCAACCTTTCCATCGGGCAGATTACCCCGCCGGTCGCGGTATGTCTGTACGTAGGCGCGTCCATTACGCATACGTCGCTCGAGAAAATCAGCCGCAGAATTATCCCGTTTGTTCTTGTTATGATTGCTGTGCTTCTGTCCATGCTGGTTATTCCCGACGTGTTTATGTTCCTGCCCGGCCTGTTGGGATCAGGCTCATAGGAAGGGGCGGAAAACGCAATACTGCCCCGCCGTAAGGCGGGGAAATGAAAAAACCCCACGGGGCAAATAAGGAGAAAAATATGTTAACAGCACAAAGCGTAAAACCCGAAGACATCAAACGGCTTGTTTCCGTTATCGATTATTCGGAAGTTTTGACAATCATGGCTACCGCAAAAGATGTTGCCGCGGCCGCCGCGGACGCGGTAAAATACGGATTCCGCGCCGTTGTCGCGCATCCCCAGTATGTACCGCAACTGGTGGAAGCCGTAAAAGGTTCGACGACGCTGCCGCAGCTCGCGGTGGGATTTCCCTCCGGCGGCGTTACCACCAAAGTAAAATGCGCCGAAGCCGAAGAAGGACTTGCCTCGGGCGCGCGCGACCTTGATATGGTTATGAACATTGGCGCGTTCAAGGGCGGGGACTTCAAAAAAGTGTCGGAGGACATTATCGCCGTGCGTAAAATCGCCGACCCTCACCAAATTCCGTTTAAGGTAATTATCGAAGTCGGCGTACTCACCGACGAAGAAATCGTCAGCGCCGCGAAACTGGTTAAAGACGCCGGCGCCACATTCGTAAAAACCTGTACGGGATTCGCCGTTGGCCGCGCCACGCTTCACATCATAAAGCTGATCCGCGAAACCATCGGCCCTGACATGGGTATCAAGGCTTCCGGCGGAGTCGCCTCCATTGAGGACGGGCTTTCGTTCCTCGACGCCGGCGCTACGGTTATTGCCCTGCGCAGACCCGTCGTTGACCAGCTTCAGAAATTAAACTGGAAAAAGTAATACAATAGAGCTATTTCAGAAACCTCAGTTTCGGAAATAGCTTTGGAAACGGTTTCTATATAAAAACAGCGGAATTTGCCGCCAGTTGCGGCAAATTCCATAGACTTGTGAGAGAACCGGGAGGTTCCGGTTTTAAAATACTTGCACATAACGTTTCCGGCTGGCTGCATGGGAATTCCGGGGTCTGCTTTTACGTCTACAGTTAGCCGTTGGGCGGCGCAAGGGATTGTAGCGGAAAGCCCACAGGAAGCGCATTGGCGCTTCCGAGGACTTGCAGC
>JAISAF010000166.1 GCA_031266855.1 Spirochaetales bacterium | reverse complement strand
CCGCGTTAGCGGCTATTTTGGAAAGTTTTCGGGGATCTGTAGCAAGGCTGGGGATTTCCCGTGTTTGGGGGTTATATCAGGTATCAGGCCAGTACCAGACACGCCATAAATCCGCTGCCCATAGGAAGGATAATATTATCGAGGTCTTTGACGGGAACAGCTTCAAGGGCGGTGGCGGCCAGCGCGATGAGGCAGGAACCGGACAGCGAACCGCTGACGCGCAGGGAAATGACCCACACGAGGAGGAAACAGGCAAAACTGCCTTCAAGGGTTTTATGCCGCCAGGGGCCTATGTGAATGTGTCCCATGGCCCGTCCGACAATGCTGGAAATGCTGTCGCCGAAAGCCAGCGCGTAGATGGCTATAAGCGAGGCTGTTTGGGGATAAAGCAGGAGGGAAATCATGGCGCCGATTCCCAGGGTTATGGGTCCCAGAATGATTTTACCGCACAGGTCTTCCTGCCGGGCCGCCGCGGTGGTGATTCCCGTAATAAGGGGGATGCGCCGACCCCGGCTCCTTTCTATTTCGGCGTAGGTATAAAACAGCACGCCTCCGGCCAGAAGCGCAAGTACCGATCCCCTTCCGGCAAAGGCTGCCAGCGGAGGGACAAGGGCTATCAATATATGTATTGATTTACGGATAAATTCCGTGCGGATTTCCGTAAAACTTTTATACTGCTGTACGTACCTGTACATTATAACAAAACTATTCATTATACCTCTTGACTGGCGTCATTTCCGATTTAATAAATAAATTGATATTTATTTTGCAAAAACCATACCAACTACTCATATTGGAAAAAGATAAAATAAATCCTTATGTCATTGGAAGTTAATTGCTTTGTTCCGTACCCTCCGGTATCTTTGTCATAGAAAGTGTATACAATTTCATACAGCCTGATTCTAATTTTTATATATAATTATTATATATCGCCAAAACAGGTTCCCACACTGCGGGCTGTTTCGATAAGGGGATGATCCGGCGGGACCTGTTTCAGCCTGCCGGCTATATCCTCCAGGGGACGGGCGACAACGCGGGAACCTTCGAGCGCGACCATTTTACCGTATTCCCCCCGGTATAAGAGTTCCGCCGCCGCGGTTCCGAACATTGTGGCCAAAAGCCTGTCATAAGCGGACGGGGTTCCGCCGCGCTGCTGGTAGCCCAGAACGGTAAGCCGGGTTTCCATGTTCGCGGTCTTTTCAATCGCTGTGGCGATTTCATATCCCCGTGTAAAATATTCATTTTCTTTTTTCAGTTTTTTGCGTTCAGACTTGGAGCGGGCGGCTTCTTCCACTGATATGGCCCCTTCCGCCACAACTACGATTGAAAAAGCCTTCCCCTGGCTTGCCCGTTTCATAAGGTGGCGGCAGATGGAATCAATTGAATAGGGAATTTCAGGAATGAGAATCACATCCCCGCCTCCTGAGATACCCGCGTACAGCGAAAGCCAGCCCGCTTTGTGGCCCATAAGCTCAATCAGCATAACCCGGTTATGGGAATGGGCAGTGGAATGCAGCCGGTCAATGGCTTCGGTGGCGATGTCAACGGCGCTATGAAAACCGAAGGTAAGGTCGGTTCCCCAGATGTCGTTGTCAATGGTTTTGGGAAGTCCGATGATATTGAGGCCTTCCTTTTTTAAGAGATTAGCTGTTTTGAAGGTTCCATTGCCTCCCAGGATAACAAGGCAGTCCAGATTCAGCTTATTGTAGTTTTCGATAATCGCTTCGGGTTTATTTCTTCCCGCCTCGGAATCGCGCAGGCCCTCTTCGGTATCCTTAAAAGGTTTTTCGCGGGAGGTTCCCAAAATCGTTCCACCCCGTGTCAGGATGCCGCTGAAATCGGAGGCTTTCAGAAGCCGCGAGTCCCCTTCGATAAGTCCCCGGTAGCCCTCGTTAATACCGATAATGTTCATTGAATATTTTTCATGTGCGGCCTTCGCGACGCCGCGTATGGCAGCGTTCAGCCCCGGACAGTCGCCGCCGGAGGTCAGAATGCCGAAGGTATGTGTTGCGGATTTTGCCATAAAAACCTGATATTACGCGCCGTGATCGTCTGGATACTTTCCGCTGATGCTTTTTATATTGGGCAATACCTCAAAAAAGATTTCCAGAAGTTCAGGATCAAATTTTTTCCCACTCATGCCGCGCATCTCGTCAAGAACCTTTTCTTCCGACCAGGCTTCCTTGTAAACACGGGCCGAACGCAACGCGTCATATACGTCGGCTATGGCTACGATGAGACCGAAAAGGGGAATCTGCCTGCCCTTGCGCGGAATGCCGGTTTTTCCATCTACAGTGAAACCAGGATACCCTGTTCCATCCCAGTTTTCGTGGTGGGTCAGTGCGATCTCCTGGGCCATATCATCGGAATCCGACTGCTTATCGATAAAAAGCGCCGCCCCCTGGGTGGTATGCGTCTTCATGATTTCGTATTCTTCGGGAGTAAAACGCCGCGGCGCTTTCAGGATGGTATCGGAAATAGCGACCTTGCCCACATCGTGCAGCATGGCGGCTATGCGCAGATTGTCCTTCGTGCGCTCGATAATCCGCGGTTCTATGTTCCGTTTGGCAGCCCAGCGTTCGTAAATTTCCACAGCGTAGCCCGCCACCCTGTTGACATGCGCCCCGGTTTCTTTTGGATCGCGCATTTCCGCCATACGGATCATACGAAGCAGAATAACGCGGGTCTGCTGTACACGCTCAAGAGCGGTTGAAGCGCTTGTAGCGAAATGCGATATCATAAGAACTTCGTCCGGGCTAAAGGTGGTAATCTTTCCCCTGGAATCCAGCGCGTTCAGAATTTGCAAAACTCCCAGAACCTCGCCCGTATTCTTCTTGATAGGAACAGCAAGGCTGGATGTCGTGCGGTACCCTGACTGTTTGTCATAGGCAGGACTAAACCCATAAGGAGCGTCTTTCGGAATTTCATATACATCAGGGATATTTACCGCCTTGCCCGTAGCCGCGGCATACCCGGAAATGGTATTTGTATTAATCGGCACCTTAAACGACGAAAACGGCAGCTTCTGACCAGGCGGCAGATTCTTCTGCATAGTATCGTTTTGCGCATAGGTAATAACAAGGTCATTGCTATTCCGTATATAAATTGAACCCGCGTCCGCCCGGGCAATCTTCCGGGCTTCAAAAAGCAGCTTTTCGAGAAAAATATCGAGGTCCTGAATTTTGTTCAATTCAGAATCAAGCGAGAGAATCTGTTTTAACTTTGCCAAAGAATTTTTTCTCATACTATTTTCTACTTCTATAGTACGGCGGATGGGTTATTATGGTCAAGAGGATCTATAAAATGCATAAGACACAAGGGGGAAAGTCTTCCCCCTGCGGCGCACACGGTTGCGCCGCACCCCCTTCTACGGGGGCTTCCCGCCCCCGTAACGCCCCTGGCCTGAAAAAAAGCGCGGGGCGCTTTTTTTCAGCTTCGCAAAGCCCCGCCTCGTACACAGCGGATTTGCATTCGCAAATCCGCGGGCCGTTTGCGGCCCGGCCTTTCACGGTTCCGGCTGCCGCCACCACGCTTTCAGCCCGTGGTTACGCTTGCAGCATTGGAATCAGGCCCCGGAATTGCCGCTGGCAATTCCGGGCGTATAACGCGGGGTAAATGGCCCGCGCGGTTTCCGCGCGGGTGCGGGGGTGGCGTTATGCGAAGTGAATATCCGGCGGGCCCGTGAAAGCCGGGCAGTCACCGGC
>JAISAF010000151.1 GCA_031266855.1 Spirochaetales bacterium | reverse complement strand
AACCCTGTAATCAATACGGGGACGTTTATACAATCGATTCAAATCCGGTTTTGAGTCAGAACCAGTAAAATCCCACAGCCGCGACATTGAAACCATACTGCCCTCCAATTATTTTTTTTCGATTATATTTCTATAATCACACAGTGATTTCACATAATTAGTATCCCGTGTATTTTATCCTTTGTCAACATTTGTACCGGACGGCTTGTCCGGCTTCACGGTAAAAAATTTGATTTTTTAATAAGACGCAAACTTCACCCGCGCGTTAAGTTATGCGAAATCAGCAAAGCATATACATCCGCGCGGGGCGTTGCCGTGCGCAAGGGATTGAAGCGGAAATCCTTTTTTACCGCACAGCGGTAAAAAAGATTGCAGCGGAAAGCCCGGTTTTTTTTGCCCGCGGGCGGGCAAAAAAAATGCGCCCAAATTCTTACTCTTTTTTACTGAATGCCTTGAATCATTTTATACAGCGAGCGATCGGGAATGGGCGGGGGGGGCTGGCTCGTGGTTTGGTTTTCACTGGTGTCGCGGAAAACGGTGTCGCCGGGATTGATTCTGTCGAAGAAGCCGTTTTTTTCGATGACGCCTTCGGCTACAAGGTCGTCGAGTTTTTTGATGGTCAGTTTGCCCAGAATGTCCTGGGGCTGCCAGGAAAACTCCAGGCGGTCGTATTTCAGGGAGAGCGAGTTTTTCGAAATGATGAGGAGTTCCTCGTCTTCCCGCAGGCCGTCGGCGAGCCCCAGATTGATAAGGCCGCGTTCAAACTCCCGCTGGAGGAGATCGCCGCGCAGGGGAAACCTGGCCGAAAGGTCGGCAAGCATGCGCGTCATGCTGCTTTGCACGCGGTCGTTGCCTGTGCGGTACACCTGGAAGGAATCGATTTTGCCGCCTGTGCGGGAAAGGTAGAGGTCCGCTTTGATGACGAACTCCCGCGTGGTTTGCGCGAAGCCAAGGACAAGGAAATAATCGCTTGCGCGCTGGCGGGCTTCCTGAAAGGCTTCTCCGTAATTCTTCACTTCAATTATGAGGCCTGGCGGCGCGAGCAGGGAACTGCCTGTCAGGAGATCGCTGAAATAGCGGGTCAGGTAAAGCCCTGAACTGGGGTGAAGCAGGCCGGAGGCGTTTCGGTCAAAGAACAGGGAAATGTTGAACTTCCGGCGGGGGGTAAGGATTTGATCGATATTCCATTCGCGGGAGACGCGGTCTTCCAGAAGGCTGGCTCCCATTTCAAGATTTTCGTTGACCGCGGTGTCCGCAAGATTCTGTGTTTGCAGGAATTGCAGCACCGCGTAGGAGCGGGCGTAAAATCCGAGTTTCTGGACAATGTCCGCGAAAGCCTTGCGGCCTTCCACGGAATAGGGGTTTATTTGAAGGCCGCGGCGGTATTCTTCGTATGCGCGGGAAAAAAGATTTCTTTCCATGAAGCGCCCGCCCCGGACAAAATGGTATTCGGCGAATTCTCCGCGCTGGGAATCTTCTATGGGGAAAAATTCCCGCAGCGTGTCTTCCAGCGTGATGCGGGCGATTTCGTTTTCCGGTTCCAGGCTCAGAAGCGTTCTAAGAAGGGTAATTGTTTCCTGATGTTTCCCCGTGTGCAGGGCTGCGATGGCTTTCAGATACCAGGCGGAAAGGTTGTTCCGGTTCAGCTTAAGAACGGTGTCCGAGATGGAGTATACCGAAGGATATTTGCCTTCCTGTAGATCGGCCTGGCCCAAAAGCATGTAGGCTTCTTCGTAGTGCGGGTTCAGGTTCAGCGCAAGGCCCGCGTGCTGCCGCGCCGCGGCAAGGTCGCCTTCGGCGAGGTAAAACCCGCCGGCAAGAAGCTGCGTAAGCGGCGAGTCCCCGTGAAAGCGCAGCGCGAGATCAAAGTATGTGCCCGCGGACTCCCTGTTGCCGGCGGCCTGATGGATAAGCGCCAGGGAGAGCAGGGCCTTTCTGTTTCCCGGGGCAATTTGCAGCGTTTCGAGGTATTCGTTTATGGCGTTGCGGTTTTTGCCCCCGGCTATGTCCAGTTCCGCCATAGCCAGGCGGGCCTCAATATTGTTTGGCTGGCTGCTCAGAATTGTTTCAAAACTGCCGCGGGCAGCCTGAATATCTCCCAGGCCGACAAGGATTCTGCCGTGCAGGATCCGCGCCGCGACCGAGGCGGGGGACAGGGCGAGGCTTTTGTTCGCCAGCTCCAGCGCCTGGTCGTACTCCTCAAGCTGGAAGTAGATTCCGGCGAGGGCCAGCTCCGCGTCAAGGTAAGCGGGGTTCTTCGACAGGGCTTCGCGCAGAAGTTCTATGGCCCGGTAATAGTCCCCGTCCGCGGCTGCCTCCCTGCCCTGCAGGTACAGGGAAACCGGATGTGATGGCGGAAACTCCTGGGCGGGAAGTTCCCGCGCGGCACAGAGTGCCAGAACAAGAAGAAAAAGCCCGCACGGGACACGGGAGAAAAAAGGAATATGACTATCGGGTTTACTCCGTATACGGTATCCGGGTTTCAACAAATCCTGTACCCCCAGGCCGCGCCTAAACTTGACCCGCAGAATTTTTTAACCGCGAAGTCAAAAAAGTCGAGAAAGTTTTCATTCAATTTACTCAAAACCTGAACCAGTCCGCTATTCTTTCCTGCTTTAGAAGATAGAAATTTGGCGACTATCGCTCTTTTTTCCCTTTTCTTTCTTCCTCGCCCTTGCCAGTTTTCGACTTCGCGGTAAATTTTTCTTTGCGGTATAGTATAATCATCTCCCGCCGCTGGTACGCGCGCCAGGGATTGCAGCGGAAAGCCCGCAGGATTTGCATGGGCAAATCCGAGGACTTGGAGCGGAAAGCCCGGTTTTTGGCGCGGAGCGCCAAAAAGGCGCCGGAATTCTTCCATGGCGGAAGCGGGATAAACCTGATAGTCATAAAAAGAAACTGCGGGATTACGCATTCTCACCTCTTCAGGCCGTTTTATGTTTCCTGTTTCGGAGGCAGCATAAGTTTAATTGAATTGATCTTATGACCTTCCATGTCCTGAATGACAAACTGAATGTTTTCGTATTCAATTTTCTCATAGCGGACGGGAATTTTCCCGAAAAGTTCAAAAACGAAGCCGCCCAGGGTATCGAAATCCTTGTCAGGAATTGAAAGGTTCAGGTTCGCGTTCAAATCGGAGATGTTTACCCGCGCGTCGCACAAATAAACCCCCTCCCCTACTTTTACGATATTGTCCCGTTCATTGTCAAACTCATCCTGGATGTCACCGATGATTTCTTCGATAATGTTTTCGAAACAGACTACGCCGGAAACCCCGCCGTATTCGTCAACGGCAACGGCGATGTGGACTTTCCGCCGCTTGAGTTCGCGTAAAAGGGAGTCAAGGCGTTTGGATTCGGGAACAAAGTAGGCGCTGCGGGCAATCTTTTCTATGTTGAGCTGCCTGCCGGACACAAGCTCCGTTAGCACATCCTTAATGTAGAGCATGCCCACAACATTGTCGATTGTATCCTGGTAAACGGGAAAGCGCGAATGCCCGGACTTAATAATGGTTTCAAAAAGTTCCTGCGAAGAGGCTTCGTTCGATATGAACTCCACATCGATGCGGGGAACCATAACTTCCTTAACCGTGGTATTGGCAAGCTCCTTGATGCCGAGAATCATGTCCTGTTCTTCGGTTTCAGTGTTTTCCGCGGAAAGATCCTTTTCCGCGCCAGCCGGAGTATTAAATAAGCGTTTCAAAAACCCGGGAACCTTCAAAATAGTGTTTCCTCCGAAAGTTCGTGGAGAATTTTCTCCTGTAGAATAAGCATGGGCTGCCGGGGATCCGTATTCCTGTGATCCCGGCCCGAAAGATGCAGAATGCCGTGAATAAGAAGCCGTTTAAGTTCTTCTTCTTCCTTTACGCAAAACCGGCTACAGTTCGCGCGCAGCATATCCAGGGAAATAACCATGTCGCCTAAAACGCGTTCCCCCTTTTCAGGAAAACCATCCGCTTCCTCCTGGGAAAACGACAGAATATCCGTTGGCTCATCCCTGCCCCGGAATTTCATATTGAGGCCCCGGATAAATTCATTGTTACAAAATACTACGGAAAGTTCACAATTGTCCAGAGATAGTTTCCGCAAAATCTTTTTACAAAAGGACGCCGCGCGGGAAGTCCATGCCGGTTTCTGTATCTGTTCGGCGCGCATAACAATATCGTTCATTGCCTGCCCGGATGCGGCGGAGCCGTGGAAGCGCCGTTTTTTGACGCCCCTTCGCCGGGTGATGAAAGAGCCGGATACTCGATACGGGAATGAAACTGTCCTGAAAGTACCTTTACAAAACATTTCTGCGTTGTACTAAGTTCGCTCAGGGAGACATGCGCTTTATCCAACTGGCCGGACTCCATTTTTTCCTTGAATATGCCGTTGACCGCCTTTTCAATAGTGGCATAGGTAGGTTTTTTGAAAAGCCGGGAAACCGCCTCTACGCTGTCCGCAAGCATCACCACAGCGGCCTCCTTCGACTGCGGCGGCGATCCGGTGTACAGGTAGTCCTCTTCGGCAACGCACTTCTGTTTGCTTTCAATCGCTTTCTGGTAGAAATAACGTATAAACCCGCCGCCGTGGTGCTGGGCGATAATATCCGTTACCTCGTCCGGCAATCCAAGTTTCCCCGCCTGCTCAACGCCGATTTTCACATGCGACCTGATTATCGCGCTGGAAAGGCCGGAGTTCAACTCGTCGTGCTTGTTGTAACCCGACTGGTTCTCTATAAAATATTCGGCATGGTCAATTTTTCCAATATCGTGGTAATAAGCCCCCACCCGCGCAAGCAGGGCGTTTGCCCCAATTTCCCGGCAGGCTGTTTCCGCCAGATTGCCCACACTGATGGAATGATTGTACGTCCCCGGCGCCAGGTTCAGCATACGCTTGAGTATCGGCGTATCAGGATCCGAAAGCTCCATAAGGCGGAATTTCGTCGCCGCCCGCGTAATCCTTTCTACCAGGGGAAGAACCGTAAGATTAAGAATCCCCCAGACAAGGCCGCTTAAAGCCGAAGCGACAACAACCCCAAGAAAAAAATACCCCCCGAAACCGGACAGGAAAGACAAAACAACCGCGGCAAGCCCCTGCTGCAAACAAAGGATCATCCCCGCGTTCAGCAGGGCAAGCCGTTTATCCGCCTTGCGCACCACCCGCGTACCGATAATGCCGGAAAAGAAAACAAAAGCAATCGCCTCCGGGGACACCGCGGGAAAAAGTATCTGCCCCAGCGCGAGGATAACGGCATTCAGGACTCCCGCGCGGTAGGAAATGATAACGGAAATCAGCATAGTAACAAGAGCCGTAGGCAGAATAACAGCAAGCGGAAACTGTTCAGGCAGCGCGATAAACCTGTACATAAGAATCGAAGAAACAAAATACAGGGTATGGATGCAAGCCAAAAAAAGAAACGGCCTGTCCCCCAACCCCTTTTCCAGCATAGGCGGCCGCATAAGGATCATGGCGATGAAAATAAGCAGCACAAGGTAGGTAATAGGACCAGGAACGCCGCGCGGCGCGTGGCCGGTACGGGAAAAAGCAAGAAGCCGTATCTTTTCTATATCCTGATCGCTCACAATCCGGCCCTTGCTTACCAGTATGGTATTACCAGGAATTGTACGCAGAACGGGCTGTACCTCTTCCCGGATTTTATTAAGGCGCTCAAAAGTCGCCTCTCCATCAAAATAAACGTTTTCCTCAAAAAAGGAATAAGCCGCGATAAGCAGCGCCCGTGCCGTATCCGGCGGAATTTTATCGTTATACGCCTTACGAAGAAAAAAATCGTGAAAAACCTCGCGCGTCAAAACCTCGCTAATATCGGCAAGGCGGGAAGGCGTATCCGCCTTCACAAAAACATCCAAAAGCCCTTTCGGATATTTCTCGTTAAAACCAGGAGGAATCCGGTAATACCCATCCGTAAGCATCTCCTCCGCGTAGCCGGACAGTATCCGCGCAAGGGTATCCTCCGGGAGACTCCGCTCAATATATTCCAGCTCATTCGGCTGAAAAATTTCCAAATAAACCCGGTCGGAATAAACCCGGTCAGACTGAACCTGCCCGGGCTGAACCTGTCCGGGAAGCGGCGCATCCGCACCGCCAGCGCCGCGGGCCTTGCGCCTGGAAAGAAACTGGCGGAACCCCTCGATCTTCTTCCGCACTTCATCCAGAATCGCGGGCTGAAACACAAAAACAGGCAGCATCCGCAATTCCCGGTTCCGCCGCTGCCTTTCAGTCTCCACGGAATCAAGATATACAAGGTCATGAGTAAGAATAACATCCCCCGGCGCGGGACGCCCGGCGGTAAAAGTAAGGAGGAACTCCCGGTATCTGTCAGTCCTGAAAAATTCAGTCAGCACCAGCAAGGTAATGATAATAAGCAAAGCGGTACAAAGCACCGCCAGGCGGAAAAACGTAATTCTCTTTATATACGAAGCAATAAGATTAACTAGTTTTGTCTTCACATTCATAGGCATAAATAATCTTCCTTACAAGCGGATGACGTACAACATCGGATACCCCGAAAAACACAAATTCGATCTCCCGTATATCCCGTAAAATATGTACCGCATGAACAAGCCCCGATTTCTTCCTGCCAGGCAAATCGATCTGGGTAATATCGCCAGTAATAACAGCCCGCGCGTCCTCACCCAGCCGCGTCAAAAACATCTTCATCTGTTCCCGCGTTGTATTCTGCGCCTCATCAAGAATAACAACGCAATTACGCAAACTCCGGCCCCGCATATACGCCAGCGGAGATATCTCAATTATCCCATTCTCCTGCATACGGGCAATACTCTCATGCGAAATTATCGCCTCCATCGCGTCATACAGCGGCCGCAAATACGGATTAAGTTTCTGCGTAAGATCCCCAGGCAGAAACCCAAGCGACTCCCCCGCCTCCACCACAGGCCGCGTAAGAATAAGCCTCCGCTTCTTTTTAGAAACAACTTCCTCCAGCGCGCAGGCAATAGCAAGAAAAGTTTTCCCCGTCCCCGCCGGACCAACAGCAAACGACATATCCGCGCCCCGTATCGCCCGAATAAGACGCGCCTGAGCCATCCCCCGCGGAAAAATACGCGTAAAACTGCCAGGCACATTCACCGACACGTCACGCAGAAGCTGAATATTCTCCCCATCGTTTCCGGTCATAGAAGCATGCATCGCCCGGATAATATCCGCCGTAGGCCGCCCCCCCGCACGAATATACTCCGCAAGCTCCCCAATAAGCTTCAAAAAAACCCCACGCGTCTCCCCATCCCCAGCCTCCAGAACAAGCTCATTCCCCCGCGAAAAAACCCGCGTGGAAAAAATGTCCTCAAGGACAAAGAGATTCTCGTCATTACTCCCGCAAAGCTCAGCCAGCATATCGCCCGCTTCAATTACAATAGCGTCCTGCGTCTCCAAAAATACCTTCCAAACTTAGTGTAGGAATATAAAAGCCCCCCTGTCAAGGGATCGCGGAAACAGATGGGCGCCCCCCCGGCGCAAAGCGCCGGGGCCGGGCTTTCCGCTCCAAGTCCTCGGAATTGCCCATGCAATTCCTGTGGGCTTTCCGCTCCAATCCCTGGCGCAAGCGGTAACCCCGCTCGGCGTAGTCTCCAGACTACGCCGTCCTAACAGCAAGGCTCCCGCCTTGCAATTGTCAAGCAGCAGATCAGAACTATGTTCTGATCTGCCGTCCGGCAGCCGGTTGGTGATAAAGACGTGCACAGCGCGTAACGCGGTACGGGCTTTTTTTATTTCCATTCCACACACAAAGGAGTCTCCTGTTATGAAAAAGAAATTCCGGTTTCCGCTTTTTTTCCTTGTCCCGGCGCTGGCGGTGTTTCTGACGCTAGGCTGCCCGAATCCCTCGGATGATGATGGCTATTCACCCCCGCCGCCGCCCCCGCCGGGGGCGCAGTGGGCGCGAAGCGTATCGGGGCCAAACAGTTCAATATTTGGTGGTGATCTACAAAGTATGATAAAGGGGGTAAAGACAACAGGAGCACAAAGAAATACTATGAAGTCATGCGAAGAACCATCGCAATCAAGTGCCCCCATTGTCAGAGCCCCAGCATAACCCGAAACGGGAAAAAAAGCAATGACAAACAGAATTACCTGTGTAGCGGCTGCGGACGGCAGTTTATCAGTGACCATGAAATGACTTACCGCGGATGCCTTGCCGGAATAGGCAGCCTGGTCAAAATCATGCTGGTCCGGGGAATTGGCATACGGGACATCAGTACCATACTACAGATCAGCATTACCAAAGTCTTAAAAGTCCTCAGGTCAGGGGAATATCAGATAAAACCGAAACAAACTCATTA
>JAISAF010000097.1 GCA_031266855.1 Spirochaetales bacterium | reverse complement strand
TGTAGGTGATGCCCCGGTTGTTATACGCCTCAACAAAATTGGGGTTGATACGTATTGCCTCGTCGTAATCTGCTATGGCTTTGTCATAGTCTCCTTTGTTACAGTAAGTGTTGCCCCGGTCGGCGTACGCATTAGCTAAATTGGGATTGAGCCGTATCGCCTCGTTGAAGTCCGCCATGGCTCTTTCAGTATCCCTTTTTTTAGCGAAGGAGAGGCCCCTGTTACAGTACGCGCTGGCATCATTGGAGTTGAGCCGTATCGCTTCGCTGTAGTCTGCTATGGCTCTGTCATGGTCTCCTTTGTTAGCGATGGCGGAACCTCGGCTAAAGTATGCGCCGGCAAAATTAGGGTTGAGCCGTATTGCCTTACCGTAGTCCGCTATGGCTCTATCGTAATCCTTTTTGTTGGCGTAGGCGAGGCCACGGTAATAGTACGTGTCAGCATGATTGGGGTTGAAGCTGATCGCCTCGCTGTAGTCCGCTATGGCTCTGTCATAGCACGTGTCGGCGTCATTGGAGTTGGGCGGCGCTGCCTCGCCACCGCCTGAGTAGCCGCCGGGAAACAGAACGATACGCGGGGCTTCAATCCCAAAAATCTTTTCCATTTTTATCTTCCTCTAAGCAGTTTTCAAAAGTCCGCAAGGGAATTTTTCTTTAACTCTTCAAGATTCTGCCGCGCGGCGGTATAGGCCGGATCAATCGACAAGACCTTTTCCCAGTCCGTGCGGGCGCTGGCAAAGTCCTTTTTGTTTTTGTAAGCGAGACCCCGGTTAAAATATACCTCAGCGTCATTGGGGCTGGGCGGCGCTGTCTCGCCACCGCCTGAGTGGCCATCCGGAATCAGAGCGATACGCGGGACTTCAAACCCAAAAATCTTTTTCATTTGAGCCTGTTCTAAAACCCCCTGGCTTCCTTAATGTCTATCTTGCGGTAGCTTAAAAACACATGGGCGGTAAAGGCCTTTGCCTGTATCTCCTTGATAGTTTCTTCCGAGGCAAGGAAGGACTCAAGCTGGGTTTTGAGCTTGGCCCGGTATTCGACGTCCGACCGGGCGATCCCGTGTACCGCCCCCGCAAGTTCCGTAAAGCGGGGAAAGAGTTCGCCGTATTCGGCAATCGGCAGGATGGGGACATCCAGTTCTTTTGCAAGGCTATATTCCACAGGGATTTTGCCGTTTGTCATGGAGTCAAGCAACTGCGCCGTAACCCACAGCGCTACTGCCTGGTGTTCCCGTAATTCGTTCCATAAGGCTTCCGGGTCAATGGCGTCCTGCGGTTCCAGATACGACACAACGCAGTCCATTCCCGCGTCCATGGAAAGCAAATCGGCGATCAGACTGTCTTTTTTGTCTGCGTTTTGCGGGTCGCAGCAGAAGAATACCTTCTGCGCCCTGTGGGGTATCTCTGTACCCCGCGCTTTTCTGGTGATGGTCATGCCAGAACCTCTTTCAACATTCCTATGAATTGCTGTTTCCAAAGGCTGATTGCAGTTGTTTCAACACAATGTGCTGCCTGCCGCTTTCGTTTTCGAGTTTTTCGAGGAAAGAACGAATCTTGTTTTCTGTTATCTTTTTCTCAATGGGGTCTTTTATATATTCAAGGGATTCGGCGCAGCAAAGATAATACTCTTCGCCAAAATGCTTTGTCAGATAGCCCTCATTCGGAAAACGCTGCTTAAAATGCAGATAAAAGGTCTCGCGGGCCTTTGAAGCAACAGCAATATGTTGACTTGCTTTTTCTTCATCGCCCAAAGACTTATAACTTTTAAATAAATCCCGTTGGACATATCCCTCGTAGAGTTTTGCGTAAATGTTTTCTTGCGGATATTTTTCAACGATATCAGCCAGGCATTGTAACGCTTCACCATCACATTCGATTGCTTTCTGCAAATATTGGTTTTTGATTTCCATCTCCAGATCATCGTTCAACGTCACCGTTATGAACAACAACGCTAAACGATCCATACAAAAATACTTAAACCACATATGCAGATTAATATCTTGATTTGAAAAATCAAATTTTGTTTCAAAAACTGATTTAAGTTCGGCGAAAGTGTCGAATGAAAGTTCTTTCGTAAGTCCCAGGGATTCGCCAAATAAGAGAGCATTCGATTTTACAATTTGTACCGCAAACTCCAGCGCGGTTGAAATTGGCACAATTTTATCAATGAGAGAGAGAAATTCTGTCTCTTCCATGTAATAATAACAAGCTTCAATGCTATGCAGTATATAATGGGCCAGTTCAATTTCTGAATAGGTCGGAGAGCTCGTGTATAAGCTCAATTCGCGTTTTGTTTCAGTCCACCGGCTCAATACCTCAATTTTCCCCACCTCAATTTGCCGGGACGCCGCCTCGAAAAAAAATATCGGCAATGTCTTTCGCAATTTGCTCCGGCGTTTTATCGCCCTCTTTAATTTCACTTGCCCAAATTCCGGCAAGATCGCTCGGAAGATTTTTTGACAAATCGCCGATCAAAAAGATATGCAGCTTTCGCGGGTCCATCTTTGCCGTAAGATAGCCCCACTCAAACATCAAATTGTTGCTAAAAACACCGCCTAATTCATGGTGAATATCCTGGACCAAAATAATAGCGCGTGTACATTGAGCAATTTGTGAGAATATTTGCGTACCAATGTACATATCAGTTGGAGTTCCTCCGCCGACAACACCGTCAAAGCCGTGCTCGCCTAATTTGGCGCTCACCATATCTGCCAGCGGCTTATTCCCGCCCCATACGATAAATACTTTCTCAATGGATTTTGGCATATATAACCTCCCTGTTATTCCTTGTCTTTCGCCGCCTGCAAAAACTTCGGGATGCTTTCAATTATGGAGCGGTCATTATCTTTAAAATCACGCTTTTGTTCTTTTTCGTTGTCCGCTTTACGCGCCACTTCCCTGTAAGCCTCAGTTACCGCATCCAGTTCATCCCAGGTAATCAGACAAACCTGCAAGCGGGCTTTTGAGTCCCGGCGGCAAAAGTCAAGATGGGTTCTGGTGTTTTTTTCACCGCTATATTTTTCAAAGCGCCGCCGCATTTCCTCGATGCTTATGGGACGGAAGCCCATGGCCGCATGAAACGCATTCCAGCGGAGATGTTCGGTTTTTGCGAGGGTTTCCGCAAGCTCGTTTTCGCTGGTAAGCGTTTGCTGCTTTCCTGCGGTTTCTTCACTTAATCCGGCCAGTCTGAGCATGGCGGGAATGAAATCCGCCGATGCGCGATTGCTTTCCTGCAAAACCCAGTCAAGTTCCTGCCACGGAGGATTGCCGCCGTAAACTTCATGTACAACCCTGGCCATACGATCGGTTTCTTCACGGATCATTACCGCTTCTTTATATACGGCCTCCCGGCAGCCAAAGGAAAACACTTTTTCATCCCGCCCTGTATCATGCGGGCCGCCGTCTTTTTCATAAACGGCAATGAACGGAAGGGCGGTGCCTTTGCGTTCATAGTACAGCCGTATATCCAGCGCCGTCTGCCTGTTCATTCCATCGCCGCTTAACGCCGCGACAATATAATCTATATTGCCGGTTTCTTTTAACAATTCGAAAAATGCCTTATCCCGCACATCAAAGTTTTTGAAATCTATTTTGCAGCAAATATCCAGGGACGGATGACGGTGCAGAAAACACTCGCTCAAATGCTCTATGTCCCGGTCAACAACTATGGCGCGCATCCTGCTCCCGGCAAACTGCCCGTTCATAATCAGACGCAAAAGCGCATATTGGCCCGCTGTTCCAAAACCAAGTATCATCACGGTGAAATCACGCGCCGCTGTTCCTGTTTTATTAAAATTAAGTCCCGGACATTCAAAGGGCGGACGGGCCTCTGTCATCTGCCTGGCCAGTAAATCCGCTTCGTTGATAATATGGATGGTATATGGGTTTTTTCGATGCCCGCCTTCTTTTGCCTGTGTAATCGCCTCGATCTTCTCTCTGTCCCATTCGGATGCCGCCACTACAAAAATATCCAGATTTTTGGAATCTACCGCCTTTTCCTTTGCAAACTCTACCGTAAGCTGAATGTCACCCGGCACTGACGCGTCTTCCTGTGTAAAAACCACATAATACTTTCTCCCGCGCCGGTTCCATTTCCCCGGATTTATTAAACCAAGATAATGTGAAAGATCGTGATTTCTGTCCAGAATCTGCACAATACCGCCAAAATGAGCGGCTTTTTCCCGTATCTCTTTTTCGCCGCCGCCTTCGATTAAAAAGACCACAAGACGTTCCTTTTTCGGCGGCCGCCGGGGATTATCCTGTGTGGCTATATTTTCTCCCAATATAAGGGCGTATGTATCGCCCCCTTTAATGAGATACACTTCACGGTGTAATCCAAGATGCAGGCGGACCCAGTCGATCAGCTTCCAGCCAAACAGGGAAAGCAAAGCAGCCTGCACAATGACAAGAGCGGAAATGTGACATAACCAGAAAACAATTTGCGGTAATAGGTAACCCCGCATCCATTGCGCTCCCTGCTCATTAACCAATTCTACGTAATTATTATTTAAGGTAAACATACGGGCGGTGCGTATTATTCCGCGTAATGCCACAAGCAGCGCATCGGTCGGACTCGTGCCGGATGATAAATAACCGTATGAATAGAAGAAAAACCCTCCGCCAACAGCAAAAGCAAATAACACGGTGTAAATCCACCGCTTTATCCGTCTGCTTCGCGCCATCAAGACACCGGTTAGGATGGTAATGAATATAACAAGCAGTAAAACAAGAAAAAATGACATATTGTCCACCTCCAAAGAAAAATAGCCTAGTCATCAATGCGTTTCAGAGCCTCGTCGGCAAGACTGCCGTCTGAAAAGGCGAGCGTCACTTCCTTGTAATCGCCGGTACGTTTCCATGTTCCCCGGACCTCAGCCTAGTATAAGAATAGTATATTGGCTTTTGGATTTTTTGTCAATAATAATGTAATGCCTCATAATAAGAATTCTAACCATAGCCAGCTATTCTCAAGGGTAACAATGGCAAGGGACTGCTGCCGCATGAGGTCCTTGTGGTGGTTTAACTCCATGAGCGCGTCAACCGCCCGATGGGCTTCTTGCTGAAGAAGGATCGGATGTCCTGGAAGGTCTCCGCCACCCGTTTTTGAGCTTTGTTGTCAATAGTAGTGTGCGCTTGTACCATTGGCAGAAACCTGATAGACTAGTGCAAATTGCCATTGAGGTTTTGGAAGCGGCGTTCTTATATTAACGCCACAATAATTTTTTAGGAGTGAAAAAATGCTTTATACCGAATTATTTTTTCTGTCAATCGCGGTTTGGACTGCGGCAGCTGCATTTTCCGTGTATATGTGGGTCCGGAAGAAATCTCACAATTTTTCAAACGAGATAGGCTTATTTTCCATCGGCACATTCCTTTCATTACTCATGCTGCATATTCCGCTTAATAATGATACCTTCGGCGGCAATCCGGTAAAGACCGTATTGGTTTCCGCTTACAACGCGCTGCAAGTATTTTTTCTTAACGGAAGCTTTGACCGGTATGAATCCATGCCGTCAATTACCGCCAGATGGCTGCAAACCGCTTTCCCCGTGTGGACTTCAATAGTGTATATTTTTGCTCCTATCCTGACATTCGGGTTTGCTCTGTTGTTCTTCAAAAATCTTCTAGCATATATTGGCTTTCTTTTGGGATATTCGAAAGACACTTTTATTTTTACAGCCCTTAACGAGCGTTCAGTTATACTTGCCGAAAGTATCAGGGAAAAATACCCCAAAGCGCTCCTCGTATTTACCAATACTCAAAATAGCAGCGATTTTACCGACCGATGTGCGGCAATCAATACGTTAAGATTCAATAAAAACATCCGGGACGTGAAATTTAAACATCACAGCAAAAACGCCGTTCTGTATTTTTTTCTTATTGATGATGACGAAAATATAAACGAGCAGGACGCGCCTGCCCTGATACCGTCATTCAACGGCAAAACCAATGTCCGGATGTATTTATTCTCGGAGCGTGTTGAGTCTGATATGCTGCTGCAGTCGTTGTATGGCAAGTGCGGCGATGCGAAATTATTCAGGATTGATGAAACACAATCCCTGGTTTATAATTATCTGTATGAGAATTCTATTTTTGAATCAGCCGTCACGATGAATGATGAAAAAGTAATTTCCGTGGCTATTATCGGATTGGATAAGTTAGGCATGGAAATACTTAAAGCTGTTTCCTGGTGCGGGCAAATGAATGGTTATAAACTCATAATTAACGCATTTGATGAATCGCCCCATGCCGAATCCCGGCTGAGGGCAAGCTGCCCGGAACTTATAATGCGCAGCGGTATAAAAGAAAAAGGCGAGGCATATTATGAAATTATCGTTCATAACGG
>JAISAF010000092.1 GCA_031266855.1 Spirochaetales bacterium | reverse complement strand
TAAACGGGGTCAGTTTTCTGCCCCAGACTTTGCAACAACCGGCAGCTGTTCTTTTCCGAACACCTGCATTATACCGGACAACCGCATGGTTTATCATAGCTTCGAATAAGTTAAAGAAGGAGAACAAAAACACTTTAATCTTATACTTATTTGACTTCCGCGACTTAGCGGTTAAATTTCTTTCTAGTTATGTGCAAAGCGAATATATGGGTAAAACGTTATGCGTTAGCAAATTCGTTTCACGATTTTTCAGGTCTGCATTTACGGCCTGTGTTAGCCGCTGGGCGGCGCCAGGGATAGGAGCGGAAAACCCGCAGGATTTGCATTAGCAAATCCGAGGACTTGGAGCGGATAGCCCGGCCCCGCCGCAGGCGGGGAGGCGCCCATAAGAAATTTGTTAGCCGCTATCGCAGCGTTAATCCCAGAGTGAGAAAAGGCGCTACTTTTCTGCCGAAATATCCTGATTCGCTAACCTGCGAGAAGGTTTGCCACCAGTCAAGCATCGCTAAAATTCCCGCGTCGGCGGTAATCTTTATATGAGAGCCCAGAAGACAGCTCAGGGAAACAAACATTTTTCCGTTTACGTGACGGAGGCGGGTCCCGCTGTCCACGTTGAAAATCCCGGCGGCCTCTTCATTCAAATACGACCAGCCAAGACCCGCAAGCGCGACAAACCCAAGCTGAAACCTTCCCATATACAGATTGGTAATTTCCGCACCCGCAAGAATATTAAAAGGAACCGTATCGGCAACCTGGAGATCGGGATGGGCGCGGGCGAAGAAACTTCCAATTTCCAGAGCGGGACGTGTATAATAGAACCAGCGCGCAAGGACAAGGCGGAGTCCGCCCAGCGGCATAAAACTTTTTGAAAAATTATCTTTTAGAAATGACCCGCCGTAAAATGTCGCTTCAATTCCCGCCTGTCCGGCTTCACGCACAGTGTCCCCAGGCAGGGGTTCCTCGTCGGAAAAGACAATCCTCGCCACGGCAATTTTTTCCCGCACTTCGTTGACCATCAAAAGGCCAATATCCTCGCCCCCGCGGACAAGCCTGTATAAATCTCCCACGGCGGCGGCCGCTTCAGGATCCGTCATAAAGATCACCTCGCCGGACATAACATGGACAAGGCTGTGATACGGCGGAGGCTCCACGGTATCCGCCTCCTCCGCAATGGCTGTTTCCTCCTCCGCGGGACTTTCCTCCACCCCGGTGGCTTCGGTCAAAAAATCTTCCTCCGGCGCGGCATCCTCCTGCGCCCACAGCCCCGGGGCCGCCAGCAGGAAAAGAAAAAAAAGTCCTGTAAGTCCGAAAAATCCTTTTATCATATATTCATTCTACACTATTTTTGCGCCTACATCAGTAACTCATTTATAATTCGGAATTTGGGCGCATTTTTGGCGCAAAGCGCCAAAAACCGGGCTTTCCGGGACTCCGCTATCGCTCCGGCCACAGCGCTCCGCGCTGTGGCTGCTGCGCATCCCTCCAATCCCTCGCGCCGCCCAGCGGCAGCACGCCCTATTGAATGCTTTCGCATTCACTAGGGCGCTGGATACTCATTTCGCATAACGCTACCCCCGCGCCCGCGCGGAAACCGCGCGGGCCGCTTTACGCGGCGTATTTGCCTTTGGCAAATCCGCCGGCCTGGTTTTACGCGCATAATTGCCTACGGCAATTATGCGCCCCCGATTTTGCCTGTGGCAAAATCGGGGCCTGTTTCCAAAGCTGTAAGCGTAACGGTCTGCTGCACACGTGGTGGCGGCAGCCGGTTAGTGATACATACGTGTACTCCGCTTCGCTCCGCGCCTCGTGGCAAACCACGCAATTTTGTCAGAACAAAATTGCGACCCGCCGGGTTATAGCGCATAATTGTTATTCAGCAATTATGCGCCCCCGGAATTGCCTCACGGCAATTCCGGGGCCTTATTCTCAAGCTGCCGCTTGCTGTCCGGGGTCTGCCTCTGTACAATACGGAATATGAGAAACGCCTCTGTCATTATCCATACAGATAACTTTTTATACAATCTCGGAGAAATCCGCCGCATCACCGGGTCGGAAATAAAAATTTCAGCGGCTGTAAAAGCCAATGCCTATGGTCACGGTGCCTGTGTCATCGCGCGGGCAGCGGAAAAAGGCGGCGCGGATTTTCTGGGCGTAGCCAGCCCCGCCGAGGGCGCCGAACTGCGGGCCGCCGGGATAGCGCTCCCTATACTGCTTTACGGACTCTGCCTGCCCGCGGAGGTTCGTACTCCTGTTGAGAACGGCATTTCGGCCGCCGTCGCCTGTGAGGAGGATATTGCGGCTTTTGAAAAAGCCGCTCGCTGTCTTGATAAAAAAGCCCGCCTTCACCTGAAAATCGATACCGGCATGGGGCGTATCGGCTGCGCGCCGGAGGAATCCGCGGCCCTGGCGCGGCGCATAGCGCTTTCTACCCATCTTGTTCTTGAGGGAGTGTTTACGCATTTTTCCTCTTCCGATGAAGCGGATCTCTCCTTTACGCAGAAGCAGATGAACGCCTTTTCGCGTGCCGTGGAATCGATACGCGCGGCCGGCATCAATCCGGGCATTGTTCACGCCTCCAATTCCGGAGCTATTCTGCAATATCCCGCCGCGGGATTTTCCATGGTACGGCCCGGCATCATCCTGTACGGCTATTACCCTTCCGGCGATACCCGCCGCTTTTTTACTCCGAAACCTGTCATGGAAATGCGGGCGCCGGTACTGTTTGTCAAATCCGTAGAAGCGGGAACCAGCGTTTCCTATAACCGTACCTGGACGGCGCGGCGGAAAACCTATATCGCGACGCTTGGCGCCGGTTATGCCGACGGCTATCCGCGATCTGTTTCAAACAAAGGCCGGGTTCTTATCAGGGGAAAAAGCTATCCCGTAGCGGGCCGCGTTACGATGGATCAGACAATGGTCGACCTGGGCGCGGAAACAGATGTGAAAGCCGGCGAGGAGGCGGTTCTTTTTGGGCCCGATCCCGCGG
>JAISAF010000438.1 GCA_031266855.1 Spirochaetales bacterium | reverse complement strand
CCGGGAGCGCGGGCGGCGGCGGGGTGTGGTTTACCAGTTCCACGGATTTCGGGGCGGTAACGTCGGCGGATCAGCGGGTAATCCCCGCCCCCGGCACTGAGTATGCGCCGTATACACAGGACGCGGAGCGCTGGGCAATGGTTATGGGGAGCGCGGCGGTAAAACAGTTTTTGAATGTTATGACTTATCTGGGCTACCCGGACAGCTCCGATCCCGCGAGCAGCGGCATGAGTGACACGGCATACTTTAAGCGGAGGGAACCGGGCGAAGGCGGCATGGCGTCCTTTGTGCCGTATCTGTTTAATAAAATGCAGGCCTTCACGATGCGGGGCATGCCGCCCAGCTATACGCCCACCAAACGGGTGTACATTGTCCTCCACGGCGGCGGGCTTGCGTATTCAAAGATTCAGTTGAGCGAGGTCTATCTGGAACCCGGCGGAACCTACCGCTTTATTCTGCGGCTGCGGCACGCGGTGCTGTAACACGGCAGCCCAGAAGAAGGCCCCGGAATTGCCTGTGGCAATTCCGGGGCAGCTAATTGCCAGCGGCAATTAGCTGTGCGCAACCCGGCGGTCGCAATTTTGCCGGGGCAAAATTGCGTGGTCTGCCACCAGGCACAGCGCGTTACGCGCTGTGCACGTATTTATCACCACCGGCTCACCGCCACCACGCGTACAGGCGACCGTTACGCTTGCGGCTTTGGAACCGCGCGGGCGTATACCCAGACGGCAGCCGGGTAGGAAATAAGTTATGCGCAATTTGCCCGAGCAAATTGCGCATAACGCCGTGCCGGGAAATCCGTGGTTTTTTTTGCGGGAGCAAAAAAAACCACACGGCAACGCCCGCGATTTTGCCACAGGCAAAATCGCGCTGTGTGGCTGTATGCGCGAAATTGCCTGTGGCAATTTCGCTGCCCCGCCGCTGGTGCGCGCGCAAGGGGGCTGGCTGGCCCGCGAATTTGCATTCTGCAAATTCGCCCGCTGCGCGGCGCAAGGGATTGTAGCGGAAAGCCCACAGGAAGCGCATTGGCGCTTCCGAGGACTTGGAGCGGAAAGCCCGGTTTTTGGCGCTTTGCGCCAAAAATGCGCCCAAATTCCGAATTACAAATGAGTTTTTGCACAGGCTCTTAGACTTGTCCGGCAGCCTTCCGGTTCTCCCGCAAATCTATTGTTTCGGATTCCGCGCGTTATCCAGGGTATCGGTCGCGTTCTGGTCAACCTTAATGGGTACCGGCTTGACCTTCCAGATCTCCGCGGCATACTCGCGGATAGTTCTGTCGGAAGAGAATTTACCCGACATCGCGACATTGAGTATGGCTTTTTTTGTCCACCCGACAGGATCCTTATACAGGCACGAGACCTTTTTCTGCGCCTGCGCGTAGGAGGCAAGATCCGCCAGATGCAGGTAGCGGTCATGGTTAAAAAGCATATCGCACAGGGGATCAAAAATACCAGGTTCGCTGTAGTTGAACGCGCCGGAGGAAATCAAATCCAGGGCTTCCCTGATAGCGGGATCCGCCTCCGCGAAACTGGCGGCGTTATAGTTTCCCCGCAGCTCCGCCGCTTCGGGGGTTTTCAAGCCAAAAATGAAAATATTGTCCTCCCCAACCTCCTCGGCGATCTCTATATTCGCGCCATCCAGCGTTCCCACCGTCAGGGCGCCGTTACACATGAACTTCATATTACCTGTTCCCGAAGCTTCCGTACCGGCTGTGGATATCTGCTCGGATATATCCGCCGCGGGGAAAAGCCTCTCCGCGAGGGAAACACGGTAATTCGGCAAAAAGAAAACCTTCAAAACGTCGTTTATGTCCGGGTCGTTATTTATGACCGACGAAAGATTCCCGATGAATTTAATAATGAGCTTCGCCATTGTGTAACCCGGCGCGGCCTTCCCGCCAATAAGGAAAGTCCGGGGAACAAAATCCCTTGTACCATTCTTTTTAATATCGTTGTACAGCATAACAATATGCAAAGCGTTCAAAAGCTGCCTTTTGTATTCATGCATACGCTTGACCTGAATATCAAAAATCGAATCAGGATTTATCTGCCAGCCGAACTCCGTATTGAACTGTTTGACAAGCCTGATCTTCGCCTCGCGTTTAACCGCGCGGAACTTTTCCTGAAAAGCCGCGTCCTGCGCATACGGGATAAGTTTTTTCAACTCGTCCATGTGGGTAATCCAGCCCCCGCCTATGGTTTGCGTAATAAGAGAGGCAAGGCCGGGATTCGCCTTCAACAGCCAGCGCCGCTGGGTAATGCCGTTTGTCTTGTTGTTGAAACGCTGCGGAAAAAGAGCCGCAAGCTCCGGCACCAGATGGGATTTCAAAAGCTCCGTATGCAAAGCCGCGACTCCGTTTGTGGAATGCGAGGCGACAATACACAGATTCGCCATACGGATATGCTTGGGGTTGGACTCTTCGATTAGGCTGACAGCGCGAACCTTGTTCTGATCACCATGAAAACGGATAATAGCGTCCTGCAAAAAATACTTGTTAATTTCGTAAATAATCTGCAAATGCCGGGGAAAAAGTTTTTCCAGCATAGGAACAGGCCATTTTTCAAGAGCCTCAGGCATAAGGGTATGGTTTGTATACCCGAATGTCGCCACCGTGATCTCCCAGGCGGTCTTCCAGTCAAGCCGCTCAACATCAATAAGGATACGAAGCAGTTCGGGAATCGCCATAGAGGGATGCGTATCGTTAAGCTGAATCGCCACATGATTCGGGAAATCCTTCCAAAACGCGCCGGTCTTCTTGAACCGTCGGATAATATCCGCAAGCGAGCAGGCAACAAAAAAGTACTGCTGCTTCAGACGCAGCTCCTTACCCAGATAAAGAGTGTCGTTGGGATACAGAACCTTCGTCAAATTCTCGGCATTTACTTTATCAGAAACCGCGTCAACATAGTCGCCCGTGTTAAACTCAGCGAAATTAAACTCCCGCGGCGCGCGGGCGCTCCACAAACGCAGCGTGTTAACGGTTTTACCACCGTAACCGACAATAGGCATATCGTAAGCCACGCCCTGCACAACATGGGTATCAATCCAGTGACTAGCCTGTTTCCCATTTTCCGTAAGAGTCTCCACCCTGCCGCCGAAATTGACATCAACAGTTGTATCACTCCTTTCGATTTCCCAGGGGCAGCCCCCATGCGTCCAGTCATCAGGATGCTCAACCTGCCAGCCGTTCTCAATTTCCTGACGGAAAATGCCATAATCGTAACGCAAACCATAGCCAAAAGCGGGAATATCAAGGGTGGCAAGGGAATCAAGAAAACACGCGGCAAGCCGTCCCAGACCGCCATTACCAAGACCCGCGTCCACTTCCTCCTCGCGAATCTCCTCGAACCTGTACCCCAAATCGCTTAAAGCCTTTTCCATATCAGCCGCGACACCCAGGTTATAAGCATTGTTCCCCATCGAACGGCCCATCAGAAATTCAAGGGAAAGATAATACACCCGCTTCGCCTTTGTTTTGTGATGCGTCTGCTGCGTCTGTATCCACTGGTTTACAAGCCTGTCCCGGATAGCATAAGCCAAAGCCATAAAACGATCATGCCCCGACGCGCTATACCTGTCCAGCCCCAGACTGTATTTCAAATGCCCGGCAAAACCCCAGGCCAGGGACTCCGCGTCGTGCCCCATACGGGAGGTAAGCTGTTTCCCCTGATCTTCATTCCCCATGTTTTTCTCCATACATAACCCTAACCTGCATATCCATACACATAACCTGCATATCCATTTACATCGAAGCCATTCGAAAACTATAATTTCGAAATAACTCTCTCTATAATATATATTATATAGCGGATAAATAATCAGGTAAAATTAAAAACTTTCTTCCTGTTCATCCACAATATGCAAACAAACCGGATTTTCCAAAGCCAGCTTCGCCGTACGCAGGGATATCAGCGCCTTACGGACATTCTTCTCTTTCGCCTGATGCGTTGTAATAACAACAGGAACCCGGCCACGCTGTTTCCCGGAACCTTCAACCCCTTCCTTCTGAAGAACGCTCGCGATACTAATACCGTTTCTCCCCAAAACAGCCGCAATCTTCGCCAAAACACCCGCCGCGTCACTTACAACAAAACGCAAATAAAACCGGGAAACGATCTCCCCGCTAGGAATCTGTTTAGCCTTTTTAGCCCTGTCGCCCCAAATACCCAGATTCCTGAAAAGCAGCTTCTGCGTTCCCAAAGCAGTCGAAACAATATCCGACACAATAGCCGAAGCCGTCGGCGAACCGCCAGCGCCCCGCCCATAGTACATCGTATGACCCGTTCTATGACCATACACGCTAACCGCGTTGAAAGGCCCCGGAATCCAGGCAAGAGGATGCCCGCTACTAATAAAAACAGGATGAACACACAAATACAAACCACTCTCCAGACGCACCGCCATAGCCAGCAGCTTTACCACATACCCAAGCTGCCTGCCAAACTCCACATCCATACTCTGCAAGGAATCTATACCCCGTACAGGAATAGCATCAAAATTAATCTTTTCCCCAAAAGCAAGAGACGCCAGAATCGCCAGCTTGTGCGCCGAATCCGTACCAGAAACATCAAGCGCCGGATTTGCCTCCGCAAGCCCAGCCTTCTGCGCGCCAGCAAGCGCCTCCTGATACGACTGCCCCTGGCCAATCATCTGCGTCAAAATATAGTTGCACGTCCCATTAACAATACCATACAGAGCGTCAATCCTGTTCGCAATCATACCATCACACAACGCACGGATAATAGGAATACCACCCCCGCAACTCGCCTCGAAAGCAAGAGTAACATGATTTTTACGCGCCAGTGAAAGAAGAGCCGCACCCGAATGCGCCAAAAGCGCCTTATTCGCCGTCACCACATTTTTCTTCGCCACCAAAGCCTTCTCAATCACATCCTTCGCGACAGTCGTACCCCCAATAAGCTCCACAACAACCGACACCGCCGGATCGCCAAGAACCGTTTGCAGCTTCGACTCAAAAAGTTTCCTATTCAACCCAAGCTTCACCGCATTGTCAAAATTCTTATCAACAATGTATTTCAGATTCAAAGAAAGCCCCGTCTTCCTCTCCAAAAGATCCTTGTCCTTCACCAGCGCAAGAGCTGCCGCGCCCCCCACCGTTCCGCACCCAAGAATCGCAATACCAATCGAAGTATGTTTTTTGCGCATTTTTCCCCCTTGCCCCCTACTGTAAATTGTTCACACCAAGAGGTCAAGTAGTGAAAACAAAAAACCATATCCACACAGCGGAAGGAAAAGGATCATTTGGGCGCGTTTTTTTGTCCGCGTGCGAGGACAAAAAAACCGGGCTTTCCGCTCCAAGTCCTCGGATTTGCTAATGCAAATCCTGTGGGCTTTCCGCTACAATCCCTCGCGCCGCCCCAGCGGCAGCGCGGGCCGGTGAATGCCAGGCATTCACCGGCCCGCCGGATATTCATTTCGCATAACGCCACCCCCGCGCCCGCACGGAATTGCCATCGGCAATTCCGTGGCTCCCGCTCGGCGTAGGCTCTGCCTACGCCGGGCAGGGTTGCCGCCACCACGCTACTAGCTCGCGGTTACGCTTGCGGCTTTGGAACCAGACCCCGGCGTTTACCGCCAGTATGAAAAAACAAATTGCGCGAAGCGCAACAAGCCCGTGGGGCGCGAGGGACTGGTCGCGAATTTGCATTCTGCAAATTCGCTCGCTACGCGGCGCAATGGGATTGCAGCGGAAATCCTTTTTTACCGCTTCGCGGTAAAAAAGATTGAAGCGGAAAGCCCGGTTTTTTGCGGCTTTGCCGCAAAAAATGCGCTATTATTATACAGGGAAAAAAGTAAATGCCGATGCCCTGCCTTATTCTAAGCTGCCGTTGACAATTTCCCCGCATGATGGCAAAGTAAAACGGAATTTCAGGAATGCACGATGTATAAAGCAGACAGGTTTTTAATATCCGCTCATTCCAAATACGAAACAAATATTTAAAAGAGAGTTCCGGAGGGCTATATGAAAAAACCGCATTTTGTAATTTTCGCCTTGTATCTTTCCGCGCTTTTGGCTTCCTGCGGTTCCGCGCCACAGACGGAAGCCGGGGCCGCTTCGCGGCCAGCGGAAGCCCCGAAAGGCCCCCTGTTTGACGGGGACGGCGGCAGGGACATTACGCTTGCCGTTCTGGAACCGGCGGCTGACGGGCTGAAAACAGAGGAACAGTACCTTACCAGGTTCGTGCAGGGTGTCCTGACCAGCGACCTGAACAGGGTAACAGCTATGAAAATCATCGACCGGCAAAACCTCGACAGGGTAATTGCCGAGCAGGTAGCGGCGGCGGGTGTTACCAAAGACAATACCGTTAAAATAGGCGAAACAACCGGCGCTGATTTTGTCCTGACAGGGGAACTGATAAAAATAAGAACAGGAGGCTATTCCCTCCAGCTTGCGGTTACGGAACTGGCGACGAATGAACGCAAAGCCTCCCATACCGCCGCTACCACCGCCGTGGGAATCGAACGCTC
>JAISAF010000037.1 GCA_031266855.1 Spirochaetales bacterium | reverse complement strand
GCCTGGCATGGGATATCTAATCTACTACAAAACACGCGCTCACGGCAAGCGCCGGACAAAACGTTTTTCAGGAATTTTTATCTTATAATTCTGGGCGCATTTTTTTGGGCGCGCTTCGCCCGCCCAAAAAAACCGGGCTTTCCGCTGCAAGTCCTCGGATTTGCTTATGCAAATCCTGCGGGCTTTCCGCTGCAATCCCTTGCGCGCGCCCAGCGGCGAACAGGCTCCTAAAAGCCGGATACGTTTAGATCTTTTTTGATTATGTTATACGTTAGTATTCGGGAATGACCATCGCAAAAAAAATACCGCAAAGTCGAAGAAGTAAAAAATCATCCAAGTCTGATAGTTAAAATGGCCCAGGTTCCAGCGTAAGTTGAATGAAAACTTCTTCGGCTTCGCGGTAAAAATTCTAAAATCGAACAGCTCTCATATTTCAACAGCATGGTAGACCTGTCCGGCAGTTTGCGCTATTTTACTGTTTCCAGGTATTCTTTTGCTGTTACAATTTTTATATTCTCATATTCTTTCATTTCTAATAAATGTATGTCCCCGGATATTACATAATCAACATGAGCGGTTATTCCGCATTCTATATATTTATTATCAGTTTTGTCTCTACTGCCATTATCAATTCGTCTTTTGGATACAATTTTATTGGCAATTTCTTCAATCGCATTTATGAAATAATTTATTTCATTTCCATCCGCGTAAAATTTCGGCCGCCCTATTACATCACTAATTTCGTCCATTATTTCTTTATCGATAAATAATTCATCTATTCCAGCTATAACCCGTTCCAGAACCTTTCTGGGATTGCCGCCCCAAAAAAACGCGGATATAAATATATTAGCATCCAATACTATTCTCATTTGTTTTTCCCGGCTTTACCTTCCTTATATTTTTTTATTTCACCAATAACATCATCCTCAGTAAATTTATATTTTGACGATAAACTTTCTCCGTAAGAAAAAATGCTTTCCCACTTCTTTTTCCTTTCTATATACGCTCTTGCCGCTTCCCTTATTAGTTCAGACCGCGTCCTGGCTTCTTTTTGAGCGATTCTATCAATCTGTTCCAATAATTCTTCCTGAAAAGATATATTTACCGTTGAAACTGCCATAAAATACCCCTTTTACCTAATATACAATATTTGTATATTCCTGTCAAGTTATGTTTTGATTTAATGTCGCATAACATCTTTTTACGCAAACAGGCTGCACTATGACTCCTTCTGTCCCGGCGGGCTTACATCTAAACCTGCCCCGGCATGTCTTCGACTTCTTCGGCTTCGCGGTTAAAAATTCTGTGAATCAGGGTTAAGCTGATCTGAGGAGGCCATATCGCGGAAAACTAATTTTGCACTTCCCAGGGGTTTTCCTCGCCGCGCTGAAAGGCGATGCAGCTTTTGATGGAGTTTTCCACCATGTCGCTTATCGACTGATCGGTATAGAAGGCCGTATGCGGAGTCAGGATCACATTGGGGTACGATTTCAGGACAGCTATATCCCGGTTCGGCAGAACCCTGCCCCGCAGGTTGTTATAGTAGAGGTAGCCTTCCTCCTCCACAACATCCAGCGCGGCGGCTCCGATTTTGCCGCTTTCCACCGCGTCCATGAAGGCCGCCGTATCAATAAGGGATCCCCGCGCCGTATTGATAATAATGACCCCGTTCTTCATTTTCGCAAGCGATTCGGTGTTTACGATATGATAATTATCGCTCGCCGCCGGCATGTGCAGCGAAATAATGTCGCAGGAGGCGCATATCTGTTCCCAACTGACATAGGGGACGCGGCGGCGCAGTTCCTCGTTTTCATACTTGTCGCAGGCAAGAATCCCGCATCCGAAACCGCTCAAATGGTCGATAACCCGCCGCCCGATCCGGCCCGTGCCGACAACGCCGACAGTAAGGTTCTGTAGGATTCTCCCCTGCACAAAAGCGCTTTGAATTGAATAATCCTGGGCCAGGGCCAGCCGCGCGATATTCTTGATATTGCGTATCGCCATCAAAATAAACATGAGCGTATAATTGGACACGGCGTCCGGCGCATACGTAACATTGCCAACACGGATGCCCAGCTCTTTCGCCGACCCCATGTCAATGTGGTCGTAGCCAATACTGCGGGTCGAAATGAACCGCACTCCCTGATCGCGCAGGGCCTGTAAGACAGGCTTTCCCATCGGTGTTGTAATAACGCTGATGGCACAGAAGCCCTGTGCCAGGGACGCTGTCTGTTCCGTGGGAACTTCCTCCCGTTCGGTTACATCGACGGCGTACTGCCTGCCGAATTTGTCAAAAAACACCTCTTCGTCTTTACGGCGGGTGTAAGCCAGTATTTTTAGAGGTTCCGCTATCATAATGACAAACTATACCCCTCCGCCGCGCGGCTGGCAAGGGGAACGTCGTTGAAAGCAGACCTGCAAAATTGCAAAGCAATTTTGCAGGTCTGCTTGTACGGCCTCACTTAGCCACTGGGCGTGCGCAAGGGATTGTAGCGGAAAGCCCACAGGATTTGCATGAGCAAGTCCGTAGTACAAGGGGGGGGGGTGAAGAGGCTCCTACACACCCAGATACGCTTTTCGTACCGCGGGATTAACCAAAAGTTCGTGGCTGGGGCCCTGGAGCTGCACTTTTCCTGTTTCCAGAACATAGCCCCGGTCAGCCACCTGGAGGGCCTTTACCAGATTCTGTTCGATAAGCAGCATCGAAGTGCCGGCTTCGCGGAATGTCCTGATAATCCTGAACACATCGTCCACCACAATGGGTGCCAGGCCCAGGGACGGTTCGTCCAGAATCAGCAGCTTTGGATCCATCATCATGGCACGGCCGATGGCCAGCATCTGCTGCTGCCCGCCCGAAAGCGTACCGGCAGGCAGGCGCTGTCTTTGCTCAAGGATGGGAAACGTGGAATAGACCTTTGCCATAAGCCCGGCGCGTTTTTTCTTTGTCCTTTCTGTGTAGGATCCAAGAATCAGGTTATCCTGTATGGTCAGAGTGCTGAGGATCCCGCGGCCCTGTAGTATCTGCGCTATTCCCATACCGGCCCGCATGTGGGCGGGAACTTTTGTCATATCACTGCCAAACCATTCTATTGTACCCGCTGTTATGGGAATTAGGCCGGATATTGTACGCAGCAGCGTAGTCTTTCCCGCGCCGTTTGAGCCTACAAGCGCGACCACTTCGCCTTCGTTTACCTCAAGGTCTATGTCGAACAGGACCTTCAAATCGCTGTAGCCGGCGCACAGGCCTTTAATTTTCAACATTTTCGTAGTCCTCCCCAAGATAGGCCTTTATGACGGCGGTTTCCTTCATAACCGTAAGCGGCGCCCCCTGGCTTAGAAAAGCCCCCTCGTTCAATACCACAACCCGGTGGCACAGTTTCGTAACCGCCGCCATCACATGTTCGATAAACAGTATGGTAATGCCCGTAGCATTAATGCGCCGTACCAGCGCGAGGCTCGCGTCCATTTCGGTCGGTGTCAGACCCGCAAGGCATTCGTCCAGCATAAGCAGTTTCGGGCGGGTGGCAAGACATCTGGCCATATCCAGCCATTTGCGCTTCTCGATAGGCAGTTTGGAACAGGGCAGGTTGCGGATGGAAGAAAAGCTCGTTAATTCAAGAATCTCCTGGGCGGCTTTTTCCGCATCCTTCATGCGCCTGTTATATAAAAGGGCGATGGTATACACACTGTCAAACACCGAGAGGCCCTCGAAAGGTCTTGGTGACTGAAACGTCCTGGCTATGCCCATAAACGCGCGATCCGGTATGGACTGGCGCAGCAGCTTTTTTTCATTAAAAATTATCGTACCCGAATCCTGCGCGTATACACCGGAAATCAGGTTGACGCAGGTAGACTTCCCGGCGCCGTTCGGGCCGATAAGTCCAAGAATCTCGCCCTCGTAAATGTCGAAACTCAAATGGTTTATGGCGTGTACGCCGCCAAAGGATTTGTCCACATCCTGTAATTGCATTATCGCTTTCATACGGCGCCGCCGGTTTTCATCGCTTTCCGCGCCGCCTCTTTGGCCGCCCGCCACGCCTTAAAGCGGCTCTCCGCGCTGTAGTACAGCGAAATAACCCCATTGGGCCGGAACAGTACAACCAGCACAATAAGAAGTCCATACATCGCGTAGCCCGCGCCGCCGCCCCCGAAATCGGCCAAATAGTAATTCGATACCTCCAGCATGGGAATACATATCAGGGAACCCAGCACCGGCCCCCAAATTGTTCCCATACCGCCAAGAATAGCCGTTATGCCGATACGCACGGAAATATCAAACGAGGCGATTAAATTGGGATCGGTATAGGCCATCTTGAACGTATACATCGTGCCGGTAGCCGACAGGATGACCGAACTGATAATAAAAGCCTTCAGCTTCATGCGGTGCGACCGTATGCCCAAAGACTCCGCCGCGTCCTGGTCCTCGCTCATGGCCTTCAGGTAGTACCCAAGCCGCGAACGCTCCACCCGCACGGTAAGCAGAACGACAATCAGCATCCATATAAGCGTCATATAGTAGTACGGCTCGTCATTCAGAAAAGCCATATCCACAAAATTATCTTTTAACCTGATGTCCAGGGCCAGGCCCAGCGTGCCGCCGGTAAAGCTGCGGAAATAAATCAAAAGCTGCCGCACGATTGTTACACAGGCTATGGTGGCAATGGCGAAAAACACGCCGCGGAAACGGAAACACGGAACCCCGATAATAACCGCCAGCAGCACCGACAGAGCCATCCCCGCGAATATCGTTATCCACGGCGAGACGCCCCCCAGCCGCATATACATAAGTATACTGGTATAGCCGCCCACGGCCAGAAACGAAGCGGAAGCCCAGCTTGTCTGCTTGCCAAAACCCCCGATAATGTTCCACGCGCAGCCCATCGCCGCGAAAAAGAAAACTTCCGTAAAAACACGCATAAGGTAGGGCGCCCGGAAAATGGCCGGCAGAAGAACGCATATCACAATAAACGCCAGCGCTATGGGATGGGCCTTCAAACACCCCAGGATTTTTTTACTATTCATGCTTTTCTGGCCCCCTGTCCAAAAATGCCGTATGGCCTGAAAATCAGAACCAGCATCAGTACCGTATTGATAACAACCGGCGCTATATCCATCGTCAGGTAGTTACTGGAAAGCGACTCCACCAGACCTAGAATAATCCCACCCAGCATAGCGCCCTTCAGGTTGCCCAGACCCCCAAGCACCATAGCGCACATCGCGATAGTGGAAAATGTAGTCCCCACCTGGGGAGAAATCAAAAACATCGGCGTCATAAGTAGCCCCGCGACGCCCGCAAATACGGTTCCCAGGCTAAAGGCTATCGTAAATACAAGTTTTACATTTATCCCCAGGGTCTGGGCAACGGTTGTATTTTCCGCCGTGGCGCGCATTGCCCTGCCCATATTTGTCCTATTCAAAAAAAACGTGACCAGCGTAACAAAAACAAGAGCACCGGCAAAGGCGATAAGCCGGGGCGAACTTAAAATCATCGTGTCTTCAAACATGGTAATCGCGCTGTATTTTAACTCGTTGGAAATGTCCAGGCTGCGGAAGTTCGGACCAAATATCAATTGCAGCATATTCTGAATCAGGTAGGAAAGGCCAAGGGTCAAAAGAATATAATTACTGTCTCCCTTGCCAATAACGCGGATAATAGCCGTGCGAAAAACAATAATCCCGAAAATAAACATTAAAACCGCCACTGGTATTAGCAGCCAGTACGGCAGCGACCCTTTAGGCATCAGCGTATAAAAAATAAAAGAAAAATACATTCCTACCGTCAGAAAATCACCCTGGGCGAAATTCACTATTTTCATAACGCCGTGAATCATGGAAAGACCCACGGCAATCAGCGCGTAAACGCCGCCGATAAGTAAACCGTTTATGAGCGTTTGAAACATGCCACCCTCTTTTGTTTTTCAGAAAAAGCGGGGCGGACCTGAAAAGTGGCCCGCCCCATGTAGAAACCGCGATGATTCTTTGTACGAAAAGCTATTTGGCGAAAGGCTTCAGCGTCAGAGGATCCATAACATCCGCGGAAGCGGCCTCCGGCGGATATACGCAGCGCGGCTTTTCGTTCTGCCATTGCAGGATAACCGGCACGGAACCCGCGTTGTGGCCACTGTTGTCAAAAGATCCCCGGCCCGTGCTGTAGGCCTTGAACCAGGCGGAATTGTCCGCGTTCAGTTTGCGAAGCTCGTCGCGCACACTTACCGAATCAGCGGATTTGCCATTCTCAATAGCCTCGACAATCAGCATAAAGGAAATAATGCTCGGCCCGCCCTGCCCGGGAATAAACTCGCCATTCTCCCTCTCGTAGCGTTCACGAATCTTCGTAAACTCAGCAAACTCCAGCGTGGGTTTCGTATCCCATACCCAGCCGTCGGCGGAACAAATACCATTCACATCCTGGCCCAGATCGTTAAGCAGCGAAGGCCAGGTAAACGCCGACCCGCCCGCTATGATAATAGGCTTGTACTTCATCGCGTTCATCGCCGTCATAAGCAGCTTCGCGTCATTGGCATAGCAACTCGGGAACACCACATCCACACCCGCGTTCTTCATCTTGGTTACGATAGGACTGGCATCGCTAAGTTTCCCCGCCTCGTAGTTTTCATTCACCGCGATAGTCAAACCCGCCTCGCTCAAGTCGCGGCTGTTCGCCTTTGCATTATCCTCGCCCCAGGCCGAGTTCTCGAAAACAATAGCGAACTTCAAATCCGACACGGTCTTCCCCATCTTAGGCGCGATAAACCGCAGGAAATCAAGCTGCATAGGACTAAACTGCGCCGCCTTGGCAGCCGGCTGGAAAATAAACTCGCACCCCTTCTGGGTTATCGTCCCATTCGCCGCCGAAGCGGTTACAGCCGGAACCCGGTACTTCTGCAAAATAGGCAGCGAAATCAAAGCAAACGCCGACTGCGCGCTACCCACAATACCGCTAATACCGCCCGCCGACAAAGCCCTTTCCAAAGGCAGCACGCCCTGCGCCGAGTCGCTGGTACCATCAATAGGAACAATCTCGATAGGCGCCCCGCCCAAAGCCTTAATGCCGCCATTCTCGTTCACATACTGCTGAGCCGCCTTTACAGCAAGCATACCCTGCCTGCCCGACTCGGAATTGACACCGCTTATCGACCCATAAAACGCGATCTTCACCGGCTGTACGCCCGAAGCCGATCCCCCGGACGACGCTTCGCCGCCACCCCCCGCGAAAACCGGCCCCGCGATTACCAGCACCGCCAGAAGCAAAAACAGTCTTTTCATTCTCACTTTTCCCTCCATCCTTTTATTTTTTTATCCCGCCCGCGCGCGCGCAAAACCACACAAACGCCTAACGCCGCAAACAGGAAATATCCCCCACCCCAAAAAGCGCCACCATACCCCTCCCCGGACAAGGCGCCAGTATAAACAGTAAAACTGTTCGCCGCTACTGTTCTCCTCGCGTTTCCCACAAAAATTTTGTACTTTTTCCCCTCTCCTCTCCACCCTCCGAACATCACAGACTTTTATACGTATCACAGAATAATCAAACGATAAAATTTTAGTAGAATTTTAACACCACATATTCAGAATTGTCAATAAAAATCATACGACACAGAATAAGCACACAGGATTTTTTTTCCCGCCTGTTTTCGGGCGCCTCCCCGCCGCTTCGCGGCGGGGCCGGGCTTTCCGCTCCAAGTCCTCGGAAAGCGCCAATGCGCTTCCTGTGGGCTTTCCGCTCCAATCCCTGGCGCGCGCACCAGCGCCTAACTGTAGCCATAAAAGCAGGGTGCGGATTTTTGCCCGGCAAAAATCCGCGAAGGCCCCCGGCACAAAGTCCGCTATCCCGTTTTTTTGCCCGGTACTTGCGCCCCGTTTATCCGGCAGCCTTTTCAGGCTCAAAACCAGGCCACGAAATTGCCAAGGGCAATTTCGTGGCTATAACCTGTTTGAAAATTTTTTAACCGCACAGGCGCGCGAAACGCGAAAAGCCCCTGGGCGCGGCAGCCAGTTGGTGATAAAGACGTGCACTCCGCTTCGCTTCATGCTTGGTGACAAACCACGCAATTTTGCCCCAGCAAAATTGCGACCGCCGGGTTTCCGCCGCGCCGTTATGGCGCATAGTAAAATCAGACGCCAGTATCCGCTATACAAAAAGGTGCCAGGTACGTTTTTTTGTTTCACAAAATAGCGTTATATTTTAGTATGCGCCAACTAAAAAGGCGCCTGGCACTTTTTTCTTCATCCTTTTTTGCTTCCTCGACCTTGCCCGTCTTC
>JAISAF010000457.1 GCA_031266855.1 Spirochaetales bacterium | reverse complement strand
CCTCCGGCTGCCACCACCACGCTAACAAGCGACTGTCACGCTTGCGGTTTTGGAATCAGACCAGCGGAATTGCGTACGCAATTCCGCTGGTCTGCCGCTGGGCGCGCGCAAGGGATTGGAGGGATGCGAAGCAGCCACGGCGCTCAAGCGCCGGGGCCGGAGCGATAGCGGAGTCCCGAAAAGCCCGGTTTTTGGCGCGAAGCGCCAAAAATGCGCCCAATCTATTATTACAGATAGCGGCTAACGCGCGTTGTCTATGTGTGCGTTTGTTCGGCGATTTTTTGGACGATGTATGGGCGCAGGTTTTTTACTGTGATAATGGCGTCGATGGAGCCGGCTTTTTTGGCGCGTTCAACGGTGTGGATGCTGTCAAAGCGCGCGGCGAGGGCGGTTTGTTTTTCTGTGTGGACGCGGTGGAAAATTTCCTCGAAGTCTTTTTGGGAAAAGTCAGGGTCGCTTTTGAGTTTTTCCTGTGCGTCGATAAGCTGTGAGTCCTGATAGGTTTCCTTAAGGACGAGGGAGGGGAAGACCACTGCCGCCGCGGGTGCGCCGCCGATGACTGAGGCGTATGCGCCTTCAAGGGCGACGCTGTGCAGCCGGGCGTTGAGCCGTTTTGAGAAGACGACGTAGGCGCCGCCGTGATAGCGGGCGATGACTACGAAGATAAAGGGGCCGCGGAAATTGACAACGGCGCGTCCGATTTCGGCGCCGTATTCCAACTGGAGTTTGCGCAGGGATTCGGGGGAGCCGTCAAATCCGGAGAGATTCGCGAGCATGACCAGGGGCAGCCGGCCGGAGAAAGCGTTAATGCCGCGCGCTACTTTTTTGGAACTGAGGGGGAAGAGCGTTCCGCCTGACCAGTTTTCCGGGCCGTCCCAGGGGATATCGCCTTGGCGGGGAACGGGGCGGCTTTCAATGCCGATGATTCCCGCGGCGTATCCGGCGATGCGGGCTTCCCATACAACGGCGGTTTCCGCGTCGCGCATAGCGCCCCAGCGTTCGAGGCGGGGCATGTCCTGGTCGATAAGGGAGAGCATCACCTGGCGGATATCGAAGGGTTTCTTGCGTTCGGGGTTCAGTTTCGGGCTGAAAATATCGCCGACGCTGGTAAAGCCCTGGCCCAGATTGTCTTTGTAGGGAAAAACGCTGATGTCCCTGTCCTGGGGGTCCTGTGTCGGCGCGCGTGGAGGATAGAGGGCGCCTGGTTCGCGGTAGCTTAGGCTGTAATGACGGAATAAAACCATCCAGGCTTCCTTGAGATTTTTTACGCGGATTTGGGCCTGGCCGTTGGGTTCCATTATTTTGGCAACGCCTCCGATGCCCACGTTGTCTTCCGCGGAAACCGAGCCGGAAAAATCCAGGGCGGTTTTGCCGGTGAGCAGCAGTGAGGCGTCTTCTGTCATAATGAGCAGGCCCCGCGTATGCATAAGCATGCTTGCCTCGGCGTCCCAATAGCTTTGCGCGCCTACGTTAATACCCGCGACAATGATGTTGAGTTCCTTCCCCCGCTGGGTGTATTCGATAATACGCCGCAGGGTGCTGGCGGTCCAGTCGAGGTTTTCGGTTCCTGAGTCCATGTCGATACGGGCTCCGCCGGATATGGGCAGGAATTCCGCGGGAATGCCGAGGTCTTCGGCAAGGTCGAGGGCCGCGTTCACGCGCCGGCATTCGGTCTCGGTAAGAGAGCCAAAATCCGCCACGGGGTCTGAAATAATAATGACGCGGCGCAGGATCCTGTCTCCGGGTCCGGGAAGGCGGTTCGAAATAAGGCCGAAAACGATATTTCCTTTGTTCTGCCCGTAGGGTCTTCCCCGGACGGAGCAATAGGTTTTTTCGGGCAAAGTCCCGCTGGAATTGTCTGGATTTCCTGAATTTCCCGGATTTGCTGAATTCGCCGGATTTCCCGGACTTTCCGGATTTTCCGGATTTTCCGACAGATCGTATTCCTCGAACCCGCCGGGGGGAAGGTCCTCGTCCCCTTCCTCCGTCAACATGCGTATAACTTCGTAGGGATAGAAGGTATTGCGCTGGCGCGAGCGGACAACTTTCGCGACGTAGGCGTCCATCGGTTCCATAGGAGCGCATACGGGAGTACGGCTTGAGAGGGTGAATCTCGTACCGACAATATTATCGAAAAGGAGTTCCTGCTCTTCGGCTTTTCCGGTTTCGGCATTTGGGATACGGCAGTAGATGGACAGCCGTTCGATACCAAGACCGGGCGTCCGCGAGGCGAGCAGGGACGCGTAATCCTGTATCTGATTCATACTCGCGTCCAGAACGGGCCGTATATGGATAACGATCCTGTTCCAGTGCAGGCGGTTTCTGCGGCGGATTTGCTCCGCGCGCAGGGCGTACACGGCGTCCATGAAAGTTTTTTCAAAAGCCACCATGCGTCCGATGGCGCCTGTTGGCGCCATCTCCGCGCGGGTAGAGGAAACTTCCGCGAATACCATCAGGCGTTCATCGCGTTCATTTTCCGTGCTTACACAGTAGAAAATATAAAAGTCTTCGCCGGCCTGGAGGAGTTCGGTTTTAAATCGTGAAAGCCGGTAAATGCGCAGTTCCCGGTAGCTTAAGGGGCTAAGCGAAGCCCTGCCCTCCTCAGCGGCCCAGGATACAGCCCTGGCGGTTTTTTTGGGGATGAAGGACTGCCATGAAAGGTCGGTTCCTTCAAGAAATCCCAGGCTGATATACGCGGCCCGCGGCGGAAGTTTCTTTATGCCTGCCACGCAGTCCTCCCGGAAATTCCTGTCCCCGCCGGCCTTTCCGCCGTCTTTTACATCGGTTTTTGCGCCGGTTTTTACATATATGATTATTTCCCGTGTGATTATTTCTTTGTCACCGGATTTTTTTTTGCCGGAATTCTCCGCAATCAGGGCAAGGCAGTCCTCAATTAAAGCAAGACACTCATCAAAGGATTTCTCATCCGCGACTGTAAGAAGGGTTTCGTAATCGCCGTCAGGCCCGCGGGATTCAAGACGGCACAGGCGTGCCCCGCCCTTCCCTATAATTTTTACCTCAAGGCAGTCACGGTCGCGGTTCATCCTGCGGCACAGGCCCTCAAGAGCGGTTTCCGCGGTCTTTTTTTCCTTCCTGTTCAGGCACAGATTTACAAACTCAGGAGCCGCGCTGTTTCCCAGATTCTGGATTCTATCAAAAAACGGCTGGTCGCCGCGGCGGTTTGCCCTGGCCTTTACCACAAGGTCGACCAGGCGTTTTAGCTGCGCCCGCTTCTGCTTCTCAATGCTTTCAAGCCGCCTGCGGTCAAAAACCCGGTAGCGCGCGTTGATGGCGGCGTCGGCAAGCGCGGGCATCCGGGCCTGCACCAGAAGAACAATTTCATCCAGAAGTCCGGCGGCGTTTCCCGCGGCATCTTCGTTTTGATGATCCTGCCAAATCCCCGTCAAAGAAAGCGCCGCCAAAAGAAGTTTCTGTTTCAGCGCGCTGTCCGCCTGGGAACGGAAAATATTGAAAATCAGGTGGCGGGTATCCTCTACCGAGCCGCTCTCCCCCGGCCTGTACAGCGCGAACACGCGGGAAAGCGCCTCCACAAAGGACTCAGGCAGCCCCTTTTCCCGGTCAACGCTGCGCTTGAAGTAGTGGGACAGCAGTTCCTGCGAAGAGGAAATTCTCTCCACCTCCGCCCCCGGCGAACCAGTCCTGCCCATAGCGAAAAGGCTTTGGATTGCCGCGAAGAATTCAAGGGTATTCTGTATAAGCAGACGGAAGGCCGTGTTAAAATCAGGATTCGCCTTTACAAAGTCTATTATATCCTCAAAAAGCCCGGAAGCGGCGGGCGAGCTGTCGAAACCCGCGAAAACAGCAAGTACCTCCCTGCGCAGCCGTTCCCATTCACTCCGATTGCCGCTGTCCCGGAAATCTTCAAAACTGACTTCCACGCGGGCGTTGCGCCCGGAATTTCCGTTACCCGGAATTTCCGTCTTTTCCCCTCCATCCAGAACCACAAGTACCTGCCCGGCGCCCACCTGCTCGCCAGCCTTGACGCGGATTTCCCGGACAAGGCCCGCCTGGGGCGAGGGAACAATCATCTCCATTTTCATAGCCTCAAGGGTCAGAAGCACATCGCCCCGTTCCACCACAGCCCCAGGGGACAGCGGCACGGAAAGAACAAGGGCCGGTGAGGGAGACTTGATCATACCGCCGGATTCCGTTTCAAACTCATACGGAATACCATCGATCTCGACTTGCAGGCTGTCCCCCCGTTCGCTGATCTGGACATGGCGCCTCTTTCCCCCGGCAAAAAGATAGGCTTCGCCCTGTGTGCGGACATAGCGGACAGAAAAATCCTCATCTCCTTTGAGCCTCAGCGAATACCAGTTTTCTCCCACATAGCGAACCAGAAACGAAAACGGCTGCCCCAGCGCGTTCATTTGAACTTCGTGCCCGGTTCCCGAGCGCAGGTTGCGCGGCGATCCAAAAGTAAACATCTGCTGGCTGAAGTTCGCGAAATCCTCGCTGTACCCGCGGTGGTACCGCTCGATAGCCGCGCAGATCAATGCCTGCGGCCAAAAGGAGTTCCGCGAAACCCCGTGCGGCGAAGAAAGAAGCTCCTCCACAAAGCGGGTATGTACCCCGCCCCTTCTAATATCAGGATTGGAAAGTAGACCAAGTACAAAAGAACGGTTTGTCGTTCCCCCCCCGATTTTAATCCGCATCTCCTGTAAAGCCCGCTCAAGACGCGCAATAGCGGATGGCCGGTCAGGGCCGCAGGCGATAATCTTCGCAACCATGGAATCAAAGTCGGGGGAAATCTCGCTCCCCTCCTCGATACCCGAATCAACGCGGATCCCCGGCCCCGAGGGAATTCTGAAACGCAGAACCTTTCCCGGCGCGGGCCGGAAATCCTGGTTCGGGTCTTCAGCATTCAGCCGCGCCTCTATAACAGCCCCGCGGGGAAGCGGATTCAAAGCGCTGATATCCTCGCCCCGCGCGACGCGGATCTGCCCATGCACCAGGTCAACGCCGTAAAGCTGCTCCGTAACCGTATGCTCCACCTGAAGCCGCGTGTTCACTTCCATGAAGTAAAACTCCCCGCCTCCAGAACGGCCCACACGGCCCAGGCCACCCAAATCATAAAGAAACTCCACCGTTCCGGCGCTCTGGTATCCCGCGGCCCTGATAAGCCGCGACGCCGCGGCCTCCATCGCCTGGCTGACTTTGGAATCAAAATCCGGCGCGGGCGTCTCCTCGACAATTTTCTGATTCTTCCGCTGCACCGAACAGTCCCGCACGCCGAAAGTCTTCACATTCCCGAACCTGTCCGCAAGAACCTGCACTTCCATGTGCCGTCCCTTCTCCACCAGCCGTTCAATAAACACAACGGAATTCCCCGTTATGCGCAAGGTCTCATCAACCGCGGACTTCCATGCGGCATCAAGATCGCCAGAGGCAGGAACAAAGCGGATCCCCCTGCCCCCCCCCGCGTTTGCCGCCTTAATAATAACAGGATACCCGATCTCCCGCGCGATCTCCCGCGCCGAAGCAATGTCCTTCACAGGCCCCCCGCTCCAGGGACAAACCGGCACATCGTTTTTTTCCGCAAGCTCCTTCGCCCCGATCTTATCCCCCAAAAGACTCATAGCCGCGGAAGACGGCCCCAGAAAAACAAGACCAGCCTTCTCCACCAGCGCGGCAAACCCGGCGTCCTCCGAAAGAAAACCCCAGCCCGGCCACAGCGCCGAACAATTAGACGCAAGAAGCGCCTCCATAACCAAATCCCTATTCAGGTACGGACTCCCCGTACTCCCCGCACAACCCGGAAAATAGGAAAACGCGTGCGCCTCATCAGCCTGCTGGACAAAAAGCGCATCACGCTCCCTGTCCGTATAAAAAGCCACAGTTTGCATCTTCGTCCCGCATAGCTGATTAAAATCCCGCACCGCACGAATAAAACGGATAGCGGCCTCGCCCCGGTTCACAATTCCAATACGCGCATCATCTTTCAGACCCGGCTCACTCTTTAACATACGCCTATACTAGGTCATGCATGACGAAAAATCAAGAGTTCTCCTCATGGCAGCGGCATGTATTTTTTCCAGATTTATAATGGCGCGCTTTTTGCGGCTACGCCGCAAAAAACCGGGCTATCCGCTGCAACCTTTTTTACCGCTTCGCGGTAAAAAAGGATTTCCGCTACTATCCCTCGCGCGCGCACCAGCGGCTAACACAGGCCGCGCGGCATGCTTTGAAGAAAAAATTCACCGCGAAGCCGAAGACTGGTAATGTCGAAGAAGCAAAAAAAGAAAACTCAGTTTTCCTATTCAGCTTAGCGTTTATTTTATTAATAGAGAATTGCGGGGCATATTGACCTTGCGCTCATAATTCTAAAAAGTTAAATAAATACGGGAAGATTTTTCGATCGAACGGGCCCGGCGGAAACGCTCATTTATTTCACTTTTCTCACAGGCGGCAGCGTACCGTTTTCTGCTTTCCTGTATTTCTTCAGGAGAAAACTGAATAGAGTCGCCTTCTATTGCTTTAAGTAATTTTGCGGCTTTTTTCGCGTTTAACTGGCCCATTTGTTCCATTCCCCCTTCAAATTATTCTGATACGTTTCCATTACAAACGCAGGCTGTATACACCTGTTTTCAATCCATGCGGATCCGTCATGCACCATACGTTTATTTCCTACAGCATACCATAATACCGAGTCAAGGGAATTGCCCCCCGTAGCATCAAGTATTAACAAGCCCGAACAAATTCTTTTGGTAAACGCACCGGCTTTGTATAATTCACAAACCCAAATAAATCTGGGGTATGCCATAAAAACCAACAACATTTTCAGTTTAGCATTCAGCAGTTCATCATTCAATAGAGCGCGCTTAAAGGATCGGCTGCCAGTCAAAAACAATCTGCTTAGCCATTTGTCTCCAGCGGCTTCCAATCCAACATTTTTATCATCAAGAATAGAACTTACCAAAGAAAAAGCACGTTCCGCATCCAAGTGCATATGCCTATGCAAAGGAACAATAAATGATTGTATGGTCATCTTCTGTAAACTGGCATTGGGATAATGTTTCGTGGGAGCAGCGGGATCAACTATTTGATACGGAGGCATATTATCATCAATAAGAATCAGTTTTTTCGGAAAAAAAGAGATATCGCGCCATATTTGCTTTTCTAAAACATGGTAATCAGGCGCCATTTCATGCCCGATAGCCAGCACAGCATGGCCCGCTCCCTGTTCTGTAAGAGCCAGCAAAAGCGGAATACCGGATTCTATATAGATTTGGATAAGAGGGGAAAATTTGTCTTTTGACTCATCTTTATGATAAATCAGACATGCGTGCCCGTTGGATTGCAGACATTTTATAAGTTCTGGAACAGTTAAGCCCTTTGAAGGCAGCAAGCGGTGAATAGAAAAATCAGTTAAATCGTTTACAATTTGCGATGGCAGATGCGGATTGTACTGAGGATATTTTGCGCTGAAATATTCAAATATACTCCACAGGGAGCTTTCGGCACAGCTATGTGTTTCCGCATCCTGCGCGACATGAGGAAAACCGTACACGGTTAAATCAATACCCAGCAGCGATACCCTGCCTTTTGTCAGGCAGCATACAAAGTTATGATCTTTTAATGCTTTCGGCGAAATGAGAGACCTGCCCAACGGGAAACGGGCGAGAGGTCTAATAATAAAAAAACCTAAATACTTTTTCTCTACAGGTTTTGATTTACTGAATAGCTGTTTAGTGTTTTTTATATCTCCTTCGAACAAATGAACCCGAATACAATCGCGTGCAAGGTCTTCAAACTTTGCCGCATGATAACAGTAATAACTATCCCGGTAATGCTTATCGATATATGGAAACTCAAGGACAAACGATACTTCATCATTCAATTTCTCAATGAGATGTTCAATGCGATCCACAGTCAGGTGGACCTTGCCGCAAAAGACCGGCGTCTGCAAAAGCTCTTCTAAATCCAACAGGATTGTACACTTAGACGCAAACTGAAGCCCCAGCACCTTCAAATTCATCACCTTACTATACTACGCTATTCCCATCTAAAGGTCAAGCGCCCGATCCCTGGGGCATCGGCGTTATTTTCCAGCGTCAAAATTTCTCTACCAGCAGCATACAGCATTTGAAGAAAAAAATCACCGCGAAGTCAAAGACTGGCAAGGCCGAAGACTGGCGAAGTCAAAGAAGCAAAAATTGTAGGAACAAAAACTTATTTAACTTTTTCGACTTCGCGGTAAAAATTTTGATTTTTGTATCAGCTACGAAAAGCCCGTGGGACGGCAGCCGGTTGGTGATAAATACGTGCACAGCGCGTTCCGCGCTGTGCTTGGTGGCAGACCACGCAATTTTGTCAGAACAAAATTGCGACCGTCGGGTTATGAACACATAATTGCCAAAGGCAATTATGTGCGTTGCCTGGTTTTGAGCTGCCATGCGCAATGGGATTGTAGCGGAAAGCCCGCAGGATTTGCATGGGCAAATCCGAGGACTTGCAGCGGAAAGCCCGGTTTTTTTGCCCGTCTTCGGGCAAAAAATTGCGCCCAAAATGGGAGTAGGCAAAATTTCATTCCGGGCGGTTCCTGTTTTTCTCTGGACATTGGGGGCGTGAAAGTGGTATAAGGGACTGATATATGACAATCGATGAAAAATATGATCGGCTTGTGGCGTGTATAGCGGCCTGCGGGAGCGCGGCTGTGGCGTTTTCCGGGGGGGTGGATAGTTCGTTTCTTTGTTACGCGGCGAAAAAGGCGCTTGGTTCGCGGGCGCTGGCGATAACTGTGGTGTCGCCTATGCTTCCGAAGAGCGAGATTGAGTGCGCGGATATGGTGGCGCGGGCGGTTGGGATCGAGCATGTCCTTATTGAGGAGAGCGAGATCGATGCTCAGGTCGCGGCAAATCCGAAGGATCGCTGTTATCATTGCAAGAAGATAGAGTTTGGTAATATTTTGAGGGTGGCGGGGGAGCGCGGGATTGCGGCGGTGCTGGATGGTTCCAATATGGATGATTTGGGTGATTACCGTCCGGGTTTGAGGGCGCTTGAGGAGTTGCGTATCGTGAGTCCTTTGCGGGAGGCGGGTTTGACGAAGGCGGAGATTCGTGAGTTGTCCCGGCGTTTTGGTCTTTTGACGTGGGATAAGCCGGCTTTTGCCTGTCTGGCTTCGCGTATTCCGTATGGGGAGACAATCAGCAGGGAAAAACTTGATCGTATCGAGAAGGCTGAAGAGGCGCTGCGCTCTTATGGGCTGCGCCAGTTCCGCGTGCGTTCGCATGGGAATATCGCGCGTATTGAGGTTGCTCCTGATGAGCGGAAACTTTTTTTTGATACGGAAATCCTTGATGAGATTTCCCGCAGGTTGAAGTCGTTTGGGTTTCTGTATGCCGCGCTGGAGCTGGAGGGGTACAGGATGGGCAGCATGAATCAGGAGATAAAGACAAAGGTATGAAGACTTTGCATTTTGAGTGCGCCGCCGGGATTTCGGGTGATATGGTTCTGGGCGCTTTTGTCGATTTGGGGGTCGATCCGCAGGAGCTGCGCGCGGGGCTGGCGACACTTGGGATTGGGGGCTGGAGGCTTGAATTCGTCCGGGATGAGCGCTGCGGTATTACGGGAACCCGCGCTTTGGTTGAGACCGGGGATGGCGGTTCCTCCGGCGGCGAGGAGCATGAGCATTCGCGTGTCCATGATACTGAGGGGCATGAACATCCGCACAGCCACGGGCATTCACACGAAGATCCGCATGAGCATGAGCATTCGCACAGCCACGGACACGAACATCCGCATGAACACGGGCATACTCATGAACATACTCACAGTCATGGGAACGGGCATTCCCATAATTCATGGAAGGAAATCCGCGGCCTGATTGAAAACGCCGGGATCAGCGAAGGGGCGAAAAAACGCGCCCTGGATATTTTTTCCCGTATAGCGCTGGCGGAGAGCCAGGTACACGGTGTCCCGGTCGACAATATAGCCTTTCACGAAGTCGGCGCTCTTGATTCAATCATTGATATTGTAGGCGCCGCGGTATGCCTGGATATACTGCGTCCTAGCCGCGTTACCTGCGGCGAAATTGAACTTGGCGGGGGGACTGTCCACTGCGCCCACGGGGAGCTTCCTGTGCCCGCGCCCGCCACCCTTATCCTTTGTACGGGGCTGCCGGTAAGGACGGGCGGTTTTTCCAAGGAGATGACGACGCCCACGGGCGCGGCTATACTGGCTGCCACGGTGGACGAGTTTATCAGCCAGGCCAGCTTTACGGAAATAAAAACCGGCTATGGTATCGGAACGCGCAAACTTGACAGGCCGAATGTACTGCGCGTTTCCTGGCGAGGGGAAAGTGAAAAGTCCGCGGCGGCGGCATCCTGGATAAGCCAGGAGCTTGTTCTTATTGAAACGAACATCGACGATATGAGCGGCGAAGCCCTGGGTTTTCTTATGGAAGAACTTTTCGCGGAGGGAGCGCTGGACGTGTCCTACTCCCCCTGCGTGATGAAAAAATCCCGGCCGGGGATCATACTGCGTGTGCTGTGTCCTCCTGCCAGGCTGAACGGCCTGCGCCGTCTTATGTTCCGTAAATCCTCCACGATAGGATTCCGCGAAATCCCCCTGCGCCGCCTGTGCCTGCCCCGGCAGGAGGAAACCCTGAACGGGGATTTCGGTCAGGCGCGGCGGAAAACCGTTTTTCTGGATGGAAAAGCCCTGCGCTCGAAAATCGAATACGAAGACCTCTCCAGGATCGCGCGGGAAAAGGATGTTTCGCTTGAAGAGGCCGCCGCTATCATCCAGGGCGGGAAAGTCCGCGAAGAAACCAGCGGAGAATCCCACGGGGAAGTCCGCAGGGAAACTCCTCATCATGGGGGCATGAGGGACAGACAAAATGACGAACAGATGACGGACAGATAAAATGACGGACAGGCAAAACGAAAAAAACGATCTTGGCTTTGCCCTTATCGACAGCGGGCGTTCAGGACGCACCGGCTATCCTGAAGTTGTGTACTGCATGGGGAAAACCATTGAGCAGTGTGAGGCCATTATCACCCGTATGCGCGAACAGGCTATTCCTGTTCTGGGCACCAGGGCCCCGGCGGAACTGGCCGAACGCGTTCGCGGGAGCTTTCCCGAAGCGGTCTACGACGGGATCGCGCGTACCCTGACCATAGGAAGCATTGATCCGCAGGGCACGGGACTGGTAATGGTTGTCGCCGCCGGTACTTCCGACCTTCCCGTAGCACAGGAAGCCCTGCGCTGCGCGGAGTTTTTCGGCAGCAGGGCGGAGCTTATTACGGACGTGGGGATCGCGGGGATTCACCGCCTTTTTCAGCGTATCGAGGACATACGCAGGGCAAACGTCGTCATCGCCGCGGCCGGCATGGAAGGCGCCCTCGCGGGAGTTATCGCCGGGCTGGTATCCGTTCCCGTCATTGCCCTTCCGACAAGCGTCGGCTACGGCGCCGCCTTCGGAGGGATAGCCGCCCTTTTGGGAATGCTCAACTGCTGCGCGCCGGGGGTTTCGGTTGTCAACATCGACAACGGCTTCGGCGCCGCGTATCAGGCGAACCTGATCAACCAGGCCGCCTGCGGAAAAACCGGAAAACGATAAAGGAATTTACCGCGAAGTCGAAAACTGGCAAGGGCGAGGAACGGGCAAGGGCGAAGAACGGGCAAGGGCGAAGAAGCAAAAAAAGGAAGGCTAAAATGCTTCTTTTTTTTTGACCTGTCCGGCTTCGTGGTTATTTCTATTTCTTTGTGTTTCGTGTAATCAGCCTGGTAAAGCCGCCGGAAAGCTCCCGTTTACGAACAGTCGCGGTGTGCACAGCTGCGATGTAAATAGGAACAGACCTCGAAGGACACATCCTGAAACTCGTCATAATACTTATCCTGAGTCAGCGGAACAAAATCCCGATCAAAGCCATCCTCGTCGTGGACGTTATACGACACAAAGTCCTTTTCGGTCTCGATTTTCCTGTCCACAAGCGTCTCGTAAACCCTGCCGCAGTAGGGATAGCCGTCCCTGAATATGTCGACCCCGCCGATAAAAAACACGCTTTTACCGGAAAAATCCGCATACCCCAAACCGGCCTCCTCCTGTCCCCCGTCTCCATTCACGGAAATTATATAGCGCATAACATCGCCGACCGAGGTAAAAATATAAACAGGAACGCTGTACTCCGCCTGGTCGTATTCGTGTACGCGGTAGTAGACAATACCACGGCTACTGTACATTTTCAGCCGCGTGATCTTCGCGGGCAGCGTGCGGGAAACAACCACATTAACCCGGTTTTTCAAAGGCTTCTGGCCAAGGGATTCAAAAGTACGCCGCCCCATAATAACCACACTGTTTTCCGTCTTCTCCCGGAAAAACCGCAGCTCGCCCGGCAGCGCGGGCCAGGGCATTGAGTTACGCACTCCTATAATATTCCTGGTCAAGGAACGGGCGTAAATAATAGCGGTCTCCTTGTTCGCAAGGTTTGTAAGCATGAAGCCTCCCCGCGGGCCGCGTCCCGCATATAATTTTTTCGCGTTTCCTTCTTTCTATCACAATTTCCCGCGATGAACAATAGAGCCGCCCGGGAACTCCGGGAGAACCGCACAGGAATTTTTATCCGCCTGTCTTCGGGCGCCTTTCCGGCGCGGAGCGCCGGAAACCGGGCTCTCCGCTGCAAGTCCTCGGCCCGCCCGTGGCGGGCGGGCCTGTGGGCTTTCCGCTTCGATCCCTGGCGCGCGCCCCAGCGAATGGCAGCCGGCTTATCACAAAGTACCAGGTACGTTTTTAGATAGTACATTCTAAAATGTTACGTTATTCCGTGAAACGTAAAAACGTGCCTGGCACAACATCATAAACTTAAGCCTCAAAACGAAGGTTTTAGGTTGCATTTGTATTTATTAAAATACTTCCATTTGCGCGGAGCACTTTTCAGCTTCCGTACCGGCACAATGTTC